>JAYSCE010000517.1:0-3127 GCA_041915035.1 Xanthobacter sp. | reverse complement strand
GCCGCCGAGCGCGCAGCGGACGACGCACAGGCCGGTGAACAGGCGCGCGGCACGGCTGCGCGGGGTGAGCGCGCCGACAATGCCCCGGAAGCGGGACCGCTTTGGCTCGCGCCGCGCCCCCGCCGGCCTCTCCTGCCGAAACTCCATACCGTCTGGACCTTCTCTCTACCGCTTCGGCCGTTTCCGGCCGTTTCGTCCGCAACCCGGCGACGGTCCCGCGGTGCCCTCCGGAACGCGTCGATTCGCGCCCGGCCCGCAAGAAGTGACCCTAACCTGCCTTCGCCTCGTAAAGATGAGGTGGATCAACTCCCTCGATGATACCATCTGGCCCAAGAAGGCGGCCATCTTGTGGGCCTGCATTTGAGCAGCCCCGTATGGCGCCGAACACGTCGAAAGGAAGGCGGAATGTCCAGTTTCCCGGAGGTCGGCGCCAAGGCGCGTGCTTTCTCGCTCACCCGTGATGGGGGCGGCACCGTTTCATTGAAGGATTTCAAGGGCCGCAAGCTGGTGGTCTATTTCTACCCCAAGGCTGACACACCCGGCTGCACCAAGGAAGCCATCGCCTTCAACGGCCTGAAGGCCGATTTCGCCGCCGCCGACACGGACATCCTCGGCGTTTCGGCCGACGAGGTGAAGGCGCAGGACAAGTTCCGTGACAAGTACAGCCTCGGCTTCGCGCTGGGCTCCGACCCGGACAAGGCCATGCTGGAGGCCTATGGCGTGTGGGTGGAGAAGAGCATGTACGGGCGCAAGTACATGGGCGTGGAACGCGCCACCGTCCTCATCGGCCGCGACGGCAAGGTGGCGAAGACCTGGCCAAAGGTGAAGGTGGAAGGCCACGCCGCCGAGGTGCTCAAGGCGGCACAAGAGCTGGGCTGAGCCCCGGGCGGGGGAGCGGACGTGCCGCTCCCTAGCCCACCGCCTGCACGTTCTGCGGCAGGATGAACGGGCCCGGAGGGGCGACGCCGATTCGCAGGCGGATGCCGAAGGCCTCAGCCAAAACCGCCTCGGTCAGCACCTCCGCCACCGGACCCGCCGCGCGGATTTGCCCGCCCGCCAGCACCACGATCTCGTCCGCCACCATGGCGGCAAGGTTGAGGTCGTGCAGCACCGCCAGCACGCCTCCGCCCGCATCCGCATGGGCACGGGCGATTTTGAGCACGGTGAGCTGGTGGGCGAGGTCTAGGCTGGCGGTGGGCTCATCCAGGAAGAGGTAGCCGGGAACGTCCGGCTTCCCCGCGTCCAGCTGGGCGAGGATGCGGGCGAGTTGCACCCGCTGCCGCTCACCGCCCGACAGGCTGTCATAGCGCCGGTCCGCGAAGCCGGGCAGGTCCACCCGCGCCAGCAGGCACAGGATGCGGGCGCGATCATGCCCCTCCCCGGCCATGAGGCCGGCGGCGATGACCTCGGCGGCGGTGAAGGGAAAAGCCACCTCCGCCGCCTGCGGCAGCACCGCCCGGCGCCGCGCCAGCTCCAGCGGGCGCATGGCGTGGATCGACACGCCGTCAAGCGTCACCCGTCCGGTCGCGAGCCGGTGCTCGCCCGACATGGCCTTGAGCAGGGTCGACTTGCCGGCACCATTCGGCCCCACCAGCACGGTGACCCGCCCCGGCCGCACGCAGATGCTTGCCGCATCCACCAAGCGTCGGCCGGCGGCGGTGACGGTGACGTTCTCTGCGCGATACATGCTCACCCCACGAACGCCCGGCGCTTCAGCAGCAGCCACAGGAAGAAGGGCGCGCCAACCAGAGCCGTGACCACGCCCAGCGGCAGTTCGGCCGGCGCGGCAATCATGCGGGCGAGAATGTCCGCCCCCAGCAGCACCGCCACGCCGAGCAGTGCCGAGGCCGGCACAAGCGCGCGATGGGACGGCCCGATCACCAGCCGCGCGAGATGCGGCACCACCAGCCCGACGAAACCGACGACGCCGGTGGCGGCCACCGCCGCCCCCACCCCCGCCGCGACGGCGACGACGGCGGTGCGCTTCAGCCGCTCCACCGAGACGCCGGCGTGAAACGCCTCCGCCTCGCCCAGCGCCAGCGCATCGAGCCCACGCGCCAGCCGCACGGCGATGGCCAGCAGCCCCAGCACGAACGGCGCGGCGAGCACCGCCTTCATCCAGGTCGCGCCGCCGAGGCTGCCGAGGGTCCAGAACAGGAAGTCCCGCGTCTGCTGCTCGGAGGCGAGGAACACCATCACCCCCGTGCCCGCGCTCGCCAGCGCGCCGAGCGCGAGACCGGCAAAGAGGAGCGTCGCCACCGACGTGCGCCCGTCATGCTCGGCGAGCCGCGCGATGAGCAGGGTGGTGGCGAGCCCGCCCGCAAAAGCGGCGAGCGGCAGCCCCACCACCTGCAGCGGCTGCGGCAGCAAAGCGAGGAGCGGCGCTCCGAACACGACGAACGCCACTGCCGCCAGCGCCGCGCCCGGCGCGACGCCCACGAGGCTGGGATCGGCGAGCGGATTGCGAAACACGCCCTGCATCAGCGCCCCGGCCACCGCCATGCCCGCGCCAGCGAGCGCGCCAACGATGGCGCGGGGCAGGCGCACGTCCAGCACCACGATGCGCTCGCGCAAGGAACCGCCGGGCGCAGCTCCGCTGATCCACTCCCACAGCACGGCGAACACCCGTCCCGGCGCGATGGTGAACGGGCCGATGGCGAGCGCGCCCACGAAAGCCGCGACGGCCAGCACCGCGAACAGGGTGAGCCCGGCCGTGACCGGCCGCCCGCGCGTTCCTGCCTCCGCCGTGGCCATGGCAACGCCTTCCAGGCTCATTGGTCCGGCTCCGCGCTCCAGGGCCGGGCCGGAAGCTCCGGTAGCTTCGCGCCCGGATGCAGCGCCGCCGCGAGATCGCGCGCCGCGCGGGGCGTGCGGGGGCCGAAGCCGAGCAGATATGAGCCGGGCAGCGCCACGAGGCGATTGTCCCGTGCGGCGGGTGTTCCGGCGAAGGCGGGCAGCGCGAAGACGGTGGCGGCGTCGAGCACCTGCCCGCCGCCGCGCATCACCACCACCGCCTCAGGCTCCGCCGACATGGCGGCTTCGTCCAGTGCCGGCTTGAAGCCCTTGATCTGCGCCATGGCATTGGTGAGGCCCGCGAGCTTCAGGATGGCGTCGGCGCTGGTGTCCG
>JAYSCE010000516.1:0-3132 GCA_041915035.1 Xanthobacter sp. | reverse complement strand
GTCGTGATACTCCAGCGCGACCTCTTCCGCCGACTTGTCGCCGCCGGGCTTGAACCAGCGCACCATCCAGCTCAAGAGCGAGAGCACCGCGCGCCCGGTCATGGCCGCGCCGACCTCCCGGAACGCACCGTCCGCGACGCCATCGGCGATGATCCGGCGCAAGAGCCCCTCATGGGCGTCGCGCAAGGCGAGGGCATCGTCCTTCAAGCCGGTGTTGGCCATGCCGGAGAAGCCCACCAGCATGGTGACGAAGCAATCGTAATTGTCGGCAAGGAAGCGGGCGTGGGCGACCATGAACTGCTTCAGCTGCTCAGCCGGCGGGTCCTCCCGCCGCACCGCCGCGGATGACGCGTCGTTGAGACCGGACAGAGTAAAGATGATGATGGCGTCATAAATCTCCTGCTTCGAGGAGAAGTAGTTGTAGATGGCGCCCTTGGAATAGTTGAGCGACCGCGCGACTTCGCTGAGCGACGACTCCACATAGCCCTTCTGCGCGAACATCTGCGCCGCCTGCCGCAGGATTTCCGCGCGCGGGTCGCTCATCATGGGTGGACGGCCGAGGCGCGCGCCATCGCCCTCCGCAGCGACGCGCAGGGCCGCCGATTTCGGCGGACGGCCGCGCCGCCGGGCGGGGGCCGGGCGGGCCGGCACATCCTGTTCGTGGTCGCCTCGATCCTGCAGCGTCGTGCTCCTTGACGATTGGCTATTATTTATATACCGACTGGTAGGAATGTAAATGCCCGCCGCCACCCGGCGGCGCCAGCGAGCAAGAGAGCGGGAGACGCACCATGGCCGCATCCGGTAAGCCGACCTTCGACTGGGCCGACCCCTTCGACCTCAACAGCCAGCTCACCGAGGACGAGCGCCTGGTGCGCGACACCGCCCGCGACTATGCGCAGGAAAAGCTCCTGCCGCGCGTGACCTCCGCCTATCTCGACGAGCGCTTCGACCGCGAGATCATGAACGAGATGGGCGAGCTCGGCCTGCTCGGCCCCACCATCCCGGCGGAATACGGCGGCGCCGGCCTCGGCTACGTGGCCTACGGCCTCGCCGCGCGCGAGGTGGAGCGGGTGGATAGTGGCTACCGCTCGGCCATGAGCGTGCAGTCCTCCCTCGTCATGCACCCCATCTACGCCTACGGCACCGAGGAGCAGCGCAAGAAGTACCTGCCGAAGCTCGCCACCGGCGAGTGGGTCGGCTGCTTCGGCCTCACCGAGCCGGATGCCGGCTCCGACCCCGCCGGCATGCGCACCCGCGCCGAGAAGATCGACGGCGGCTATCGCCTGAACGGCGCGAAGATGTGGATCACCAATTCGCCCATCGCCGACCTCGCGGTGGTGTGGGCGAAGTCCGCGGCGCACGACAATGCCATCAAGGGCTTCGTCGTGGAGCGCGGCATGAAGGGCTTCTCCACCCCCAAGATCGAGGGCAAGCTCTCGCTGCGCGCCTCCATCACCGGCGAGGTGGTGCTTGAGGACGTGGAGATCCCGGAAGAGAACCTCCTGCCCAACGCCGCCGGCCTGCCCGGCCCCTTCGGCTGCCTCAACCGCGCCCGCTACGGCATCGGCTGGGGTGCCATGGGCGCTGCGGAGGCCTGCTACGCGGCCGCGCGCCAGTACACGCTCGACCGCAAGCAGTTCGGCAAGCCGCTGGCCGCCACCCAGCTGGTGCAGAAGAAGCTCGCCGACATGGCCACCGAGATCGCCCTCGGCCTCCAGCTCGCGCTGCGCGCCGGGCGGATGTTCGATGAGGGCACGCTGCCCATCGAGGCCATCTCCTTCCTCAAGCGCAACAATTGCGGCAAGGCGCTGGACATCGCCCGCACCGCCCGCGACATGCACGGCGGCAACGGCATCTCGGCCGAATTCCACGTCATCCGCCACGCGGCGAACCTCGAGACGGTGAACACCTACGAGGGCACCCATGACATCCACGCTCTGATCCTCGGCCGCGCGATCACCGGGATCCAGGCGTTCTTCTGAGGGCGGGAAGTCTCCTCCTTCGCAAACAACGTCATGCCCGGGCTTGACCCGGGCATCCACGTCTCGCCACATGCGCTGACAACCGAACATCCATCGCGGCCCTGCCACGTGGATGGCCGGATCAAGTCCGGCCATGACGATGGCTTTGACATCGCCGACCGGCAAAAGCGAGTTTCCCCATGTCCCCTCCCCTCGCCGGTCTCCGCGTCCTGGAACTCGCCCGCATCCTTGCCGGGCCGTGGTGCGGGCAGTTGCTCGCCGATCTCGGTGCGGAGGTCATCAAGGTGGAGCGGCCTGGCGGCGGGGACGATACCCGCACCTGGGGCCCGCCCTTCCTGAAGGGGGCCGACGGGGCCGACCTCGGCGCCGCCTATTTCCATGCGACCAACCGCGGCAAGCGCTCGGTGGCGGTGGATTTCGAGACGGAAGAGGGTCAAAGGATCATCCGCGATCTCGCGCGGCAGAGCGATGTGCTCATCGAGAATTTCAAGGTCGGCGGGCTGAAGAAATACGGGCTGGATTACGAGAGCCTGAGGAAAGAGAATCCGCGCCTCGTCTATTGCTCGATCACCGGCTTCGGGCAGGACGGCCCCTATGCGCCGCGCGCGGGCTATGACTTCCTCGTGCAGGGCATGGGCGGCATCATGGACCTCACCGGCGCGCCGGATGGGGAGCCGCAGAAGGTGGGCGTCGCCTTCGCCGACATCTTCACCGGCCTCTATGCCACCGTGGGTATCCTCGCTGCGCTTCGCCGGCGCGACGAGACCGGCACGGGCGGGCATGTGGACATGGCACTGCTCGACACGCAGGTGGGCGTGCTCGCCAACCAGGCTATGAACTATCTCACCTCCGGCAAGGCGCCGAAGCGCATGGGCAATGCCCATCCCAACACCGTGCCCTATCAGGTCTTCCCCTGCGCGGACGGCTATTTCATCGCCGCCATCGGCAATGACGGCCAGTTCGCCCGCTTCTGCGCCGTTCTGGGTGCGCCGGAGCTGGCGCAAGTGGCCGACTACTCCACCAATCCCGCCCGCGTCGCCAACCGGGCCGTGCTGGTGCCGAAACTCACCGCGATGACCATGGCCTTCGCCCGCGACGACCTCCTCGCCGCGCTGGAGGCGAAGGGCGTGCCGGCCGGGCCGATCAATAC
>JAYSCE010000515.1:0-3150 GCA_041915035.1 Xanthobacter sp. | reverse complement strand
GCAGCGTTTGGGCGACGCTGTCCGCATCCGTCCGCGCCCGGTGGACGAGGGTGATCGAGGACGCGCTTATGGCGTCCAGGATAGCGAAGCCGAGCAGCAGGAGCAGCGTCGGGCCGGGGGTGGCGAGCCGGTGTCGCCATGGGCCTGGAGCGGACTGGGTGAAGGTCGCCGTCATGATGCCGACAGACATGGTGTGGAGAAGTGCCACGCGCAGCGCCGCGCGCACGGGCCATCAGCCCTTGCGCGCCTCGGTCCCGAGCCGCTCGCGGAAGCCGCCTCGCCGAGGGGGCGAACCGCCCATCGTCCCATCTCGTCCCGCCTCTCCGGCTGCGCGGTAAAAGGAAACCTCTTCGGGGTCAATCCGCGCCCGCTCAAGGGGTGATAAGTGCGGACGCGCTTGAAGGTTCCACGCCTTCGCGCTTGGATGCTGCTTGAACGTCGCTTTTTTGAAGACGGAGTATCATGCCGGTCACACTCTCCGGCCGCCGACCCGACGAGGCCTCTGCCACGGCAGAGCCTCAAGACGAGGTTGCGGCCTATCTTTCCACCTACGGCGAGCCGGAGGTGGTGGAAGTTCTTCTGCCCGACACGTCCGCGGTGCTGCGCGGAAAATGGATTCCCGGGCGATCCATCACCAAGATCTGGAAGGACGGGGTGGCGATCCCCCTATCCATCTTCGGCCTCGATATCTGGGGCTGCGAGGTGGAAGCGACCGAGATCCACCTCGAGACCGGCGACAAGGACGGCCTGTGCTGGCCGGTGGCGGGAACTCTGAAGCCTGTGCCCTGGGCACCGCGGCCCACCGCGCAGGTGCTCATCACCATGCATGAGCCGGACGGCTCGGCCAAAGGCGCGCCCTGGAAGCTTGATCCGCGCCAGCAACTCGCCGGCATCGTGGACCGCTTCACCGCTCGGGGCCTCGCCCCCTGCGTTGCCTTCGAGCTGGAATTCTATCTGCTGAAGCCGTCGGACGTGCCCGGCGCGCCCCCGGAGCCGGTGTTTCCCGCATCCGGGCAGGCGCGGCAGAACATGTATGCCATGTCCGACCTCGATGCTTTCGCGTCGGTGCTGCACGACATGCGCGCCGCCTGCGAGCAGCAGGGCCTGCCAGCGGACACGGTGATTTCCGAGGCGGCACCCGGCCAGTTCGAGGTCAATCTCTACCATCGCGTGGATGCGCTGGCGGCGGCGGACGACGCCATATTGCTGCGCCGGCTCATCGACGGTGTGGCCCGCCGCCACGGCCTGCGCGCCAGCTTCATGGCGAAACCCCTGGTGGATTTCGCCGGCAACGGCATGCATGTTCACGTCAGTCTGATGGAGACGGACGGCGGAAACCTCTTCGCCAAGCCCGATGGCATCGGCGACCGGGCGTTGCGCCATGCCGCTGGCGGGCTGCTCGCCACCATGGCGGAGTCCACGCTGCTGTTCGTGCCGAGCTACAACGGCTACCGCCGTCTCGTTCCCGGCTCCTATGCGCCGGTGTCCATCAGCTGGGGCTACGACAACCGCTCGGTGGCCGTGCGCGTGCCCAACGGGCCGCCCGCCGCCCGCCGGCTGGAGCACCGCATCGCCGGAGCGGAGGCCCATCCCCACCTCGTGCTCGCCGGCATCCTCGCCGGCATGCTGGAGGGGTTGGAGCGGGAGATCGAGCCGCCGGCACCGCTCTCGGGCAATGCCTATGAGCACGCGGCGGAGCGCCTTTCGCCCTCCATGGAGGAAGCGGTGCGTCGGTTCTTTACCTCCGACTTCATTGCCCGCGCGTTCGGCGAGGACTACCGGCGCATCTACGGCGTGATGAAGCGGGAGGAGCTGGCCGCCTTCACCCGGCAGATCCTGCCCCTCGAATACGACACTTACCTCTAAGCGCTGCGGCGTGGCCGTTTCCTGTTGAGCGGTGTGCCGCAACGCAATAGCCTTCCACCACCGGGGACGGCAGGATAAGCCCGCCCCGCGCAAGAGGAGAACGGCGGATGCTTCGCCAAACGCTAGCTGCAGTCGTCGTGGCCACGCTGGGCCTTACCGGCGTGGCGACGGCCCAGGACAAGGTCGTCAACGTCTTCAACTGGTCGGACTATATCGATCCGACCGTGCTGGAAGACTTCACCAAGGAAACCGGCATCAAGGTCCGCTACGACGTCTTCGACAGCAACGAGGTGCTGGAGACGAAGCTGCTCGCGGGCAAGACCGGCTACGACGTGGTGGTGCCGTCGGGCTCGTTCCTGCAGCGGCAGATCAAGGCGGGCGTGTTCATCCCCCTCGACAAGTCAAAGATCCCGAACCTGCAGTATGCCTGGCCCGAGGTCACGCAGCGCCTCGCCGTGTACGACCCCGGCAACGCCCACGCGGTCAACTACATGTGGGGCACCACCGGCATCGGCTACAACGTGGACAAGGTGAAGGAGCGCCTCGGCGACATCCCGCTCAACACGTGGGACATCATGTTCAAGCCGGAAATCCTCTCCAAGCTGAAGGATTGCGGCGTCTACTTCCTCGACGGTCCGGAGGAGGTTATCCCCACCGCGATGAAGTATCTGGGGCTTGATCCCAACTCCAAGAATCCGGACGACATCGCCAAGGCCGGCGAGCTGCTGATGACGGTGCGTCCGTTCATCAAGAAGTTCGACAGCTCGGGCTACATCAACGCTCTTGCCCGCGGCGACATCTGTATCGCCCTTGGCTGGTCCGGCGACATCTTCCAGGCCAGGACCCGCGCCCAGGAAGCTGCCAAGAAGACCAAGAAGAAGCCGGTGAACGTGGAATATGCGCTGCCGCAGCAGGGCGCCCTGATGTGGTTCGACAACTTCGCCATCCCGAAGGATGCTAAGAACATCGACAACGCCCTCACCTTCATCAACTACATGATGAAGCCCGAGGTTGCCGCGAAGAACTCGAACTTCATCTCCTACGCGAACGGCAACCTTGCCTCGCAGAAGTTCATCGACAAGGAGATCCTGGACAACCCGTCCATTTATCCGACGAAGGAGGTCTTCGACCGCCTCTTCATCGTGACTACCAACGAGCCGCCGGTGCAGCGGGTCATCACCAAGGTGTGGAACACCTTCAAGCGCGGCAAGTGAGGCATGGCCGGCTCATGCCGGCGTGAAACGAAAAGGGCCGCGGGAGACATCCTCCCGCGGCCCTTCTTAT
>JAYSCE010000514.1:0-3165 GCA_041915035.1 Xanthobacter sp. | reverse complement strand
CCCCGCACCCCCGCACCGTCAAAACGGCGCGGGAAACGCCGCCGCCTCTCCCACTGATCGGATCCGTGCGGGGGAACGGAACCGATCAACAGTCCTGAAAATGGAGGATCAGCCGCAGTAGCCGCGGGACACCTTCACAACGTTGCCGTTGGTCTGGCGCAGGTAGCAGCGACCGTTGTTGCCCCAGAAGTAATAGGCGCGGCGCTGGTCCTGCTGGTTGCCTATGATGGCGCCGGTGGTGCCGCCGATGATGGCACCGGCCGCGGCGCCGCCGGCACTGCCCGTCACCGCGCCACCGATCAGCGCGCCGGCCGTGCCGCCGATGAGCGCACCACCCACCGTGTTGTTCTGGGCGCTGGCGGTGACGGCCGAGCCGGCAACGAGGGCCCCGGCCAGGGAAAGGGCGGTGAAAGTGCCGAGAACGGCATTACGGGTCGACATCTTGATCCTTTCCGCATCCGCCGGGCGTCGGCCCGCGGCGTGCTGCGATGGCACCTGATCTAGCAAAGGCCACATGAACGCCAGATGAGCGGGCCGTTCGGGCATCGTGCAGCTTCGTTCATGGTTCTGAACCGGGCAAGCTGCGCCGTAAAGACCCACTTCCGTTGCGGGTCCCCGCGACGACAAGGAACACCTCTTGCATCGGCAACGCGCTCCGGTGCAGGCTCGCGCTCCCGGGACAAACCGGCTCACAGCTTCGTGTTCAGGACAGGTCAATGAGTGAACGCAACCCCTTCGGCGGGACCATTACCCACCTCTCCCCGTCGGAGGTCCGACAGGGTCTCGCCGACGGCAGCATCCTTCTCGTGGACGTGCGGGAGCCGAACGAGATTCAGGCAGAGCGCATTCCTGGCGCGGTGAATTTCCCGCTGAGCACCTGGAACCCGGCGGCCTTGCCGGATCCGGCCGGCAAGCGCCTCGTCTTCTCCTGCCGCTCCGGCCAGCGCTCGCAGCAGGCCGCCGCAGCCGCCCAGAAGGCGGGCCTGGCCTATGAGGAGCACATGAAAGGCGGCATCATCGGCTGGCGCGAAGCCGGTTTCGACGTCGAGCGCGGCTGACGCACACACGTCGATGACCCTCCGGCAAGCCGGAGGGTCCGATGGTCACGGACGCAATGCGGCCGCTCAGGCGGTCGCGGCGTCCAGCTCGGCGATGATGGCCTTGCCCATCGCCTCGGTGCCGATGGTCTCCATGCCCGGCGCGGCAATGTCGCCGGTGCGCTTGCCAGAGGCCAGCACGCCCGCGATAGCCTGCTCGATGCGATCCGCCACCGCGCCCTCGTTGAACGAATAGCGCAGCGCCATGGCCAGCGAGCCGATCATGGCGATGGGGTTGGCGATGCCCTTGCCGGCGATATCCGGGGCGGAGCCGTGGACCGGCTCGTAGAGCGCCGCGCGCTTGCCGGTCGCCGCATCCACCGCGCCGAGCGAGGCGGAGGGCAGCATGCCGAGCGAGCCGGTGGCCATGGCGGCGAGGTCGGAGAGGATGTCGCCGAACAGGTTGTCGGTGACGATCACGTCATACTGCTTGGGCCAGCGCACCAGCTGCATGGCGAGCGAATCGGCCAGCGCGTGCTCCAGCTCCACGTCCTTGTAGGCGCGGGCGTGCAGGTCGGTCACAACCTGCTTCCAGAGCACGCCGGAGCGCATCACGTTGTGCTTCTCGGCGGAGGTCACCTTGTTGCGGCGGGTGCGCGCCAGCTCGAAGGCGACGGCCGCGATGCGCTCGATCTCGTAGGTGTCATAGACCTGCGTGTCGATGGCGCGCTTCTGGCCGTTGCCGAGATCGGTGATGGTCTTCGGCTCGCCGAAATAGACGCCGCCGGTCAGCTCGCGGACGATGAGGAGGTCGAGCCCCTCAACCACCTCGCGCTTGAGGGAGGAGGCATCCGCCAGCGCCGGATAGCAGATGGCCGGGCGCAGGTTGGCGAACAGCTGAAGATCCTTGCGCAGACGCAGCAGGCCGGCCTCGGGGCGCGCCTCATAGGGCACGTCCGCCCACTTGGGGCCGCCCACCGCGCCGAGCAGGATGGCGTCGGCCGCGCCGGCGCGCACCATGGCGTCCTCGGAAATGGCCACGCCGTGCGCGGCATAGGCGCAGCCGCCCACCAGATCCTCCTCGATGGCGAAGGAGGCGAGGCCCGCCTGCTCCAGCCACTGGGCCACCCGTTTCACCTCGCCCATCACTTCGGGGCCGATGCCGTCGCCGGCGAGAAGGAGAAGCTTGTGGGTGGCCATGGGTAGGTTCCTCGGGTCTTGATCTGGGCTGCGGCATCGCGCCGTCTTTGGGCCGCCCTGAGGGCGGCGGCTCGGCGCGGAGTGCTAGGGCCTCGCTGGGCCGATGGCAAGGAGGAACACGCCTGCCTGCGGTCTTCAGGCCCCTTTCACGAAAGCGGCGAAGGCTTCCGCATAGTCCTTGTGCCATCGCGACAAGGGCGGACGGTTCTCGATGATGTCGCCGGCCGCCCAGGCGATGCGCTTCTCGTCGAGCCCGCGAGGCACATCATTGTCCGGGCAGAGGATGTAGAAATCGCTCGCCTCCAGCTTCTCCAGCAGGAAGTCCACGGTTTGAGCGGCAGTCCAGGCGCCCGCCGGCTTCTCGGTCCGCCCGCCTGCCGCCAGCGGAGTGAAGACGAAGCCGGGGATGAACAGCCGCGCCGAGATCCGGCAGTCCGGCGTGTTGCGCAGTTCGTGCTCCAACGCCTCGGTGAAGGCCTTCACGCCCGCCTTGGACACATTGTAGGCGGGATCGCCCGGCGGGGTGGTGATGCCCTGCTTGGAGCCCGTGTTGACGATGAGCCCCGGCCGACCCCGCGCGATCATCTTCGGCCCGAACGCGCGGCTACCGTGGATGATGCCCATGAGGTTCACGCCGAACACCTTCTCCCAATTGCCGAAGGGGCCGAAGATGGCGCTGCCCGGCTGCACGCCGGCATTGTTCATGAGGAGGTCCGTGCCCCCGAAGCGCCCGGCGACGATCTCCTCCAGCCGGACCAGATCTTCCGGCCGGCTCACGTCGGCGGCGACAGCGAGAACGTCGCCTGCCCCGCCCTTCGCCACGGCCGCCACCTGCGCCGTGGCGGCATCGAGCTTTTCGCCCGGCAGGTCTGCGATGACGACCTTCAGCCCGCGCGCAGCGAGCTTTTCCGCGGCGGCAAGGCCGATA
>JAYSCE010000513.1:0-3170 GCA_041915035.1 Xanthobacter sp. | reverse complement strand
GGGCATCACGCCCATGAACCCGTCCGCCGGCGCACCCACATTGGCCCAGAGCGAGTTGTCCATGGACCAGAAGGTGCCCATGAACTTGGTCTTGAGCCCCAGTTGCTTGGCTTGGGACATGAACTCCGGCAGCGGCGCCAGCACGTAGCCGTGGAAGATGGTGAAGTCCGGGTTGGCGCGGCGCAGCTTCAGCACTTCGGTGGAGACGTCCACGGCGGTGGGCGGGGTGACGATCTGCGCCACCACGTCAAGCCCCATAGCCTTCGCCCGCTTCACGCTCGCCTCGATGGGGTCGCGGCCGAACTCCGTGTCGGAGTTCACGAAGACGAGCTTCGCCCCCGGCTGCGCCTTGGCGATGTATTCGAGCAGGATGGCGAACATTTCCACATAGTCCGGCCCGGCCATGAACTGGAACGGATACTTCACGGGATCGTTCAGCTCGCTGCCGAAGGAGGCGCCGGCCATGAGGATGGTGCCGCGGCGGTTCAGCTCCTCGTTGATGGTCTTGGCGAAGCCGGTCGAATCTCCATAGTAGAGATGGATGTCGTTCTGGGTGGTGAGCTTGTTGAACACCGCCACCGAGGTATCCACCTTGTAGGCGGTATCTTCATAAGCGAGGCGCAGCTTGCGCCCGGCGATGCCGCCGGACTCATTGGTGAGCTTCACATAATCCGACATGCCCGCCTCGATGGCGACGCCGGCGAAGGCGAACACGCCAGTGAGCGGAATGGAGCCGCCGATCACGATCTCCTTCTCCTGCGCAGTGGCGGTGAAGCCGGGGAAGGCCGAGGCGAGGCCGGCACCGGCGGCGAGGCCCATGATCTGGCGTCTGTTGAGACTGGTCATTGGCGTTTTCTCCCTTGGATCTTTTTACTTGGTCTTTTCTGGCGTTAGGTGCGGAACGGCCACAGATGAAAGAAACGGCGCGCACGGCGCACCATTTCCGCCAGCCCATGCGGCTCGAAGACGAGGAAGAGGATGATGAGCGCGCCGAACACGATGGTGCGCACCGGCGAGAGCGCCGCGCCGGCATTGGGGAAGATGGGCGCGAGCCACTCCACCACATATTTCAGCAGCTCCGGCACCAAAGTCATGAAGGCCGCGCCCAGCACCGAGCCGATGATGGTGCCGAGCCCGCCCACGATGACCGCCGCGAGGAAGAAGATGGAGGTGGCGAAGGGAAAGCTTTCCGGCGTTACCACGCGGAAGAAATACGCCCACATGCCCCCCGCCACGCCCGCATAAAAGGACGAGAGGGCGAAGCTCATGAGCTTGTAGCGCAGCAGCGGAATGCCGAGCACCTCGGCCGAGATGTCCCGGTCGCGGATCGCGATGAAGGCGCGGCCGATGCGCGTGCGGAACAGGTTCGCCGCGCCCAGCACCATCAGGCAGGTGATGGGCACGATGACGAAATAGAGCGCGAACGGGCTCGCCAGCTCCAGCCCGAACAGCCGCGCCGGCGCGACATTGATGCCGCGCACACCGCCCGTCACCGACACCCAGTGGGTGAAAACGAAATGCAGGATCACCGACGCCGCGATGGTGGCGATGGCGAGATAGAGCCCTTTCACGCGCAGGCTCGGAATGCCCACCAGCACGCCCACGAAGGCCGCCACGAAACCCGCCGCGAGGATGTTGAGCAGGAAGGGCGTTCCCACCTGCCCCTCGAAGAAGGCAACCGTATAGGCCCCCACCGCCATGAAGGCCGCCTGCCCGAGGCTGACGAGGCCAGTAAAGCCGGTGAGAATATTGAGCCCCGTCGCGCTCGCCACATTGATGGCGACGAGGCAGGCGAGATACAGCCAGTATTGGTTGAGCATGAAAGGCGCGAGCACCAGCATCGCGAGGAGCACGCCCATCCACGCCCGCTGCGTCGCGGTGACGAGCAGGCCCTCGTCGGCGATATAGGTTTCCTTGGCGGTTGCGATGCGCATCAGAGCCGCTCGATCTCCACGGTGCCGAACAGGCCGTAGGGCCTTATCATCAGCGCCGCGATGAGGATGGAGAAGGTGGTGACGAGCTTGTACTCGCCGCCGAGGAAGGTGCCGGCCCAGGCTTCCACGAGGCCGATGAGGATGCCGCCGACGAGCGCGCCGAGCACACTGTCCAGCCCGCCGATGATGACCACCACCAGCGCCGAGAGGCCGAACACGCCCATGGTGGGCGAGATGCCGCCGATGGCGCCCACCAGCAGCCCCGCGCCCGCGGCGGTGGCGCAGGCCACCATCCACGCCAGCGAGAACACCGCCGGCACGTTGATGCCGCAGGAATAGGCCGCCGCCTGGTCGGTCGCCGTGGCGCGCAGGGCGACGCCGCCGCGCCAGAAGCGGAACAGCAGCAGGAACAGGGCGATCACCAGCGCCGACACCACGAAGCCGATGGCGATCTTGCGCGAGACATAGGCCTCGCCGATGAACACCGGCGCCTGCCCCATGAAGTCCGGCAGGGCGCGCGGGTCGGTGTTCCAGATCAGCTCGGTCGCGCCGATGAGCACCGAGCCGAGCCCCACTGTGAGCATCAGCACGGAGATGGAGCTTTCCCCCAGCATGGGCCGGATGAGCGTTCGCTCCACCACGAAGCCGAACAGTGCGCCGCCGGCGATGGCGAGCGGAATGGCGAGCCATGTGGCGAGGCCGAAGGCGGTGACGAAGGCGAAGAAGAGATAGCCGCCAAGCATCAAGATCTCGCCCACCGCGAGATTGATGACGCGCGTCGCCTTGTAGATGAGCACGAAGGACAGAGCGGTAAGGGACAGCAACGCGCCCGAGCCGAGCCCCGCCAAGGTGACTTCGGTGAAGAAGAGCCAATCCATCAGGCCGCCTCCCCCACGCTCGAGAGGCGGCGCATCAGCTCGGCCGGATCGCCTGAGCCGAGATAGGCGGCGGCGACTTCGGGATTGGCCTGCACCTGTGCGGGCAGGCCCTGCGCGATGACCTTGCCGAAATTCAGCACCACCACATGGTCGGAGATGTCCATCACCATCCCCATGTCGTGCTCCACCATGAGAATGGAGATGCCCCACTCCTCCTTCACGTCGAGGATGAAGCGGGCCATGTCCTCGGTTTCTTCGCGGTTCATGCCGGCGACGGGCTCGTCCAACATCAGGAGACGCGGACGCATGGCCAGCGCGCGCGCCAGCTCCACGCGCTTCTGGAGGCCATAGGAGAGCG
>JAYSCE010000512.1:0-3171 GCA_041915035.1 Xanthobacter sp. | reverse complement strand
GTTGAACAGGGTGCCGTCGCCGTCATACGGCCCCTCGGCCACCGAGAAGGTGGCAGGGTCCGCGCCCTCGGGCAGCACCACGCGGGTGATGGGGAGGCCGTATTTGGTGGCGAAGTCGAAGTCGCGCTGGTCGTGGGCCGGGCAGCCGAAGATGGCGCCGGTGCCGTAGTCCATCAGCACGAAGTTGGCCACATAGACCGGCACGGTGCGCGTCGCGTCCAGCGGGTGGACGACACTGAGGCCGGTGGCGTAGCCCTTCTTCTCCTGCGTCTCGATCTCTTCCGCCGAGGTGCCGCCGCGCTTGCACTCGGCGATGAAGGCGGAGAGCTGCCCGTCCGTGCCCGCGAGGTGCTTGGCCAGCGGATGGTCGGGCGAGAGCGCGAGGAAGGAGGCGCCGAACAGGGTGTCCGGACGGGTGGTGTAGACCTTCACCGCCTTGGTGCCGGCGGGCAGCTTCTGGGCGCCGGCCTTGGCGAACTCGAACAGCACTTCGAGGCCTTCGGAGCGGCCGATCCAGTTGCGCTGCATGAGGCGCACCTTGTCCGGCCAGCGATCGAGGGTGTCGATGGCGTCGAGCAGCTCCTGGGCGAACTGGGTGATGCGCAGGAACCACTGCGAGAGCTTGCGCCGCTCCACGATGGCGCCGGAGCGCCAGCCGCGGCCGTCGATGACCTGCTCGTTGGCGAGCACGGTGTTGTCCACCGGGTCCCAATTGACCTCGCTTTCCTTGCGATAGGCGAGGCCGTTGTCCAAGAAATCGAGGAAGATGCGCTGCTGCTCCACGTAATAGGACGGGTCGCAGGTGGCGATCTCGCGGTTCCAGTCGAGCGACAGGCCGAGCAGCTGGAGCTGCTCGCGCATGGAGGCGATGTTCTCGTAGGTCCAGCTCTTCGGGTGGATGCCGCGCTCGATGGCGGCATTCTCCGCCGGCAGGCCGAAGGCGTCCCAGCCCATGGGATGGAGCACGTTGAAGCCCTGCATGCGCTTGTAGCGCGCGAGCACGTCGCCCATCACATAGTTGCGGCCGTGGCCGATATGGATGCGCCCCGACGGATAGGGGAACATCTCCATGACGAAGAATTTCGGACGCGGGTCGTCGTTGCGCGTGCGGAAGATGCCGCGCTCGGCCCAGGTCTTCTGCCACTTCGGCTCGGCTTCGCGGGCGTTGTAGCGATCTTGCGCGCGCTCGGCGGCACGCTCCGGCATACGATCTTCGGTCATGGATCCGTCAGGGGTCGAAACGGCCGGGACTAGGACAGAAACAGACCCTGCGGTCAACCTTCCCGCACCGCCGAAGGCGAAGCTCCCTCCGGAACCGGGCGTGCGCCGGTCCGCCACCGCCTGTCCTGCACCGTTGTCCGTGCGGCCTCCGCCCCCCGGCCTCAGGCCTTGCGCACCCAGCGCCCGTTCTCGTCCTGCTGCCAGTAGGTGAGTTCGTTGCCGGCTACCGCCTTGGCCTCGCGCCAGCGTTCGCGGGCCTTGGCCACCTGCTCGTCGTCGCGCCCGTCGAAGAGGTGGACCACGCGCTGATAAGGCGAGGCATCGGCCAGCGGCACCGCATCCACCAGGAAGCGCACCTGCGCGCCATTGGGGTTCGCCTCGGAGGTGGCGATCAGCACCGGCTGGCGCTCGGGCAAGGGCTGCGCCTCGGTGCCATGGGGCAGGAAGGAGGCTTCGCTATAGGTCCACAGATGGGAATCGAGCGCGTCCCGCCGCTCCGCCGACCCGCACTGCACCACGCACCGCCAGCCGCGCTCCAGCGACTTCTCCAGCAGCATCGGCAGCACCTGCTCCAGCGGGCGGCGCTCAAGGTGGTAGAAGAGGATTTCGGTCATCGGCGACAAGTTAGCACGCAGGGGTAGGAGCGTCCTGTCTCGTCGGGCTGCCGTCCTCCGGCTTGACCGGAGGATCCATGGTGCCGCTTGTCGCTCTGTCCCCGCCTTGGCTCAGGCGGGGAAATGGGCCCTCCGGTCAAGCCGAAGGGCGACGGGTGTGAGAGAGCCTCCTCTCACCCCTCGTAGTGGTCCTTCACCAGCTGGTCGAGCAGGCGCACGCCCCAGCCCGAGCCCCAGCTCTTGTTGATGTCGCTCGCCGGCGAGGACATGGCCGTGCCGGCGACGTCGAGGTGCGCCCACGGGGTCTTGTTCACGAAGCGGTGCAGGAACTGGGCGGCGGTGATGGAGCCGGCGTTGCGGCCGCCGGTGTTCTTCATGTCGGCGAACTTGGAATCGATCAGCTTGTCGTATTCCGGGCCGAGGGGCATGCGCCACACGCGCTCGCCGGTCTCCTGGCCCGCCTGGGTGAGGCGCGCGGAGAGTTCGTCGTCATTGGAGAACAGGCCCGCATATTCCGAGCCGAGCGCCACCAGGATCGCGCCGGTGAGGGTGGCGAGGTCGATCATGAACTTGGGCTTGAAACGCTCCTTGGCGTACCAGAGCACGTCGCACAGCACGAGCCGGCCTTCGGCGTCGGTGTTGATGATCTCGATGGTCTGGCCGGAGAGCGAGGTGACGATGTCGCCGGGGCGCTGGGCGGCGCCGTCGGGCATGTTTTCCACGAGGCCGATGAGGCCCACCGCGTTCACCTTCGCCTTGCGGGCGGCGAGGGCATACATGAGGCCGGTGACGCAGGCGGCGCCGCCCATGTCGCCCTTCATGTCCTCCATGCCGGCGGCCGGCTTGATGGAGATGCCGCCGGTGTCGAAGGTGACGCCCTTGCCGATGAAGGCGACCGGCGCCTCGCCCTTGGGGCCGCCGTTCCAGCGCATCACCACGACGCGGCTTTCCTTGATGGAGCCCTGGCCGACGCCGAGCAGAGCCTTGAGGCCGGCTTCCGCGAGGGCGGCATCGTCCAGCACCTCGATCTCGACACCCACGCCGGAGAGATGCTCCTCGGCGCGACGGGCGAATTCCGGCGGGTCGAGCACGTTGGCGGGCTCGTTCACGAGGTCACGGGCGAACAGAACGCCGTCGCCCACCGCCTGCCGGGCGGCATAGGCGCGCTTCGTGCCGGCCTCGTCGGAAACGAGGAGGGTGACGGCGCGGGCGGCCGGCTCGGCGGCATCGTCCTTCTTCTTGGTCTTGTAGCGGTCGAAGCTGTAGCTGCGCAGCGAGATGCCCAGCGCCACCTCGGCGGCGGCATCGGCGGAAATCTTGGTGCCGGGCAGGTCCA
>JAYSCE010000511.1:0-3179 GCA_041915035.1 Xanthobacter sp. | reverse complement strand
TCACCTGCAAGTATCGTCACTTGCCTCGCGGCGGCATGGACCCTCCGGTCAAGCCGGAGGGCGACGGCGGCGATCGGGCCTCACATCTCCTCGGCCGTCTTCAGCAGAAACGCATAGAGCGCCTCCGCCGCGAGGCCGATGTCGGCGGGGGCGGCGTATTCGCGGGGGTTGTGGCTGCCGTTCTCCGAGCGCACGAACAGCATGGCCATGGGCATCACGCCGCGAAACACCATGGCGTCGTGGCCGGCGCCCGAGGGCAGACGCATCACGGGCAGCTGAAGTCCCTCCACCACCTTCGCCATGCGCTCCTTGAGCGGGCCGTGGCAGGGGGCGGCGGGCACCTCGTGGCCGATGTCCACGCTGGCCTTCACCCCACGTCGGGCGGCGATGTCGGCGACGGCCGCGCGGATGTCAGCGACGGCGCGGGTGCGCAATTCGTCCGAGAGGGCGCGCACGTCGAGGGAGAATTGCAACTCGCCGGGCACCACGTTCACCGCGCTGCCGGCGATGATGAGGGTGCCCACGGTGGCGACCAGTTCCTTGCCATCGGCGCGGCCGCGGGCTTCCACGGCGAGGATCATCTCGGCGGCGGCGGTGAGCGCGTCGTGGCGCATGGCCATGGGCAGGGTGCCGGAATGCCCCGCCTCGCCCCGGATGCGCACATGCCCGCGCGAGGCCCCGGCGATGCCGGTGACGATGCCGAGGGGCGCGCCCGCCGCCTCCAGCACCGGCCCCTGCTCGATATGCACTTCCACATAGCCCAGCGTCTCGTCGGGATCGCGCCGGCAGTCGGCGACGCGATCCACCGGCGCGCCGAACGAGCGCAGCGCCTCCATGCGGGAGATGCCCTGGGCGTCCACGTCTTCCAGGCTCTTCGGATCGAAGAGGCCGGCCATGGCCTTGGAGGAGGTGAGGGTGGAGAGGAAGCGCACGCCCTCCTCGTCGGCGAAGGCGGCCACCTCGATGGCGAAGGGCAGGCGCAGGCCCTCCCGCTTCAGCCGCTCCACGGCGGCGATGGCGACGAGCACGCCCAGATTGCCGTCATAGATGCCGGCATTGCGCACGGTGTCGATGTGCGAGCCGAGGATGAGGGTCTTGGCGTTCGCCCGGTCGGCGGCGTAGCGGCCGACGATGGAGCCGGTGGCATCCATGTGGACCTGCGCCAGCCCAGCCTCCCGCATCCAGAACGACACCTGCGCCGCCGCCCTCTTGTGGGCGGGGGTCAGCGTCAGGCGCGTCATCTCGCCGGGCACGTCGGTGCAGGCGGCAAGCTCCTTGAGGCGCGAGACGATGACCTCGCCGTCGAGGGGAGAGGGGAGGGGTGCGGAGCCGGGGGCGGAGCGGGGCACGGGGGAGACCTTGTTCAGGAGGCGGCCGGCAGCATCTGGGAGAGGCGCAGCAGCGCGATGCGCTCGATCTGCGCCAGCGCCTCGGCGACCTCTGTGTCGCGGTCGTGGGCGAGGCGGCGCTCGAAGGCGGCGAGGATGTCGGCCTTGCTGCGGCCGCGGATGGCCATGATGAAGACGAAGCCGAACTTCGCCTTGTAGGCGTCGTTCAGCGCGGTGAAGCGCGCCTTCTCGTCTGCCGTGAGCTGGTCGAGCCCGGCGGAGGCCTGCTCGGCGGCGGACTCGGCGGTGAGGAGCTTTGCCTCCGCGAGCTTGCCGGCAAGGTCCGGATGGGCGTGGATAACACCCATCTGCTGCTCGAGGGGCGCGGCGCGCAGCACAGCGGCCAATGCTTCGTTGAGGCCCTCGGCCGTGTCGGCGGCCACCGTCAGGCCCCGGTCATAGGCGCCTTCCGCGATCCACGGCGAATGCTCGTACACGCCGCCGAACCGCTCCACGAACAGGCCGCGCGGCATGTAGGTCGGCCGGTAGCCGCCGGCGGGCGGGTGATGGGCGATCCAGTGGCGGGCAATGTCGAGGCGGCGCGCCACCCACACCTTCTCGTGCCCGGCGATGTAGTCGAGGAAGCGGGCCAGCGCCTGCGCCCGGCCCGGCCGCCCCGCGAGGCGCGGATGGAGGCCGATGGACATCATGCGCGGGGCGGTGGCGCCCTCGGCATAGAGCAGGTCGAAGCTGTCCTTCAGATAGTCGAAAAATTCGGTGCCGTTGGAAAAGCCCGCCGCCACCGAGAAGCGCATGTCGTTGGCGTCCAGCGTGTAGGGAACGACCAACTGAGGCCCGCGCGGCCCGTAGATCCAGTAGGGCAGTTCATCGGCATAGCTGTCGGCCACATAGAGGAAGCCGCCTTCCTCCATCAGCAGCGGCACGGTGTGCTCGGCGGAACGGCCCTGGTAGAAGCCGAGCGGCCGGGCGCCGGTGACCTGCGTGTGCAGGCGCACGGCCTCCTGGATGTGCTCGCGCTCGGCGTCGCGGGTGAAGTCCTTGTATTCGATCCACTTGTAGCCGTGGCTCGCCAGCTCCCAGCCGGCCTCCTGCATGGCCGTGACGGCATCGGGATTGCGGGCGAGCGCAGTGGCGACGCCATAGACGGTGGCCGGCATGTTGCGTTCGCCGAACAGGCGCAGCAGCCGCCAGATGCCGACACGGGCGCCGAACTCGTAGATGGATTCCATATTCATGTGCCGCTGGCGGGGCCAGGGCACGGCGCCGATGATCTCGGAGAGGAAGGCCTCCGAGGCGTTGTCGCCATGGAGCACCGAATTCTCGCCGCCCTCCTCGTAATTCACCACGAACTGCACCGCGATGCGCGCGTCCCCCGGCCAATGGGGATGGGGCGGATTGCGGCCGTAGCCCACCAGATCGCGCGGATAGGGCTTGCCGGTGACGGGATCGGTGGGGATGCCGGAATTGTCGCGGCCGGTGAAGGGGGCGGGCATGGGCTCAGGACCCCCGGTAGGTGGAATAGCTCCACGGGGAGCACAGAAGCGGCACGTGATAGTGCCCTTCGATGAGGGTCACGCGCAGGGGTACCACGTCGAGAAAGGGAGGGTCCGCCACCGGCGCGCCCGTGGCGCGGAAATGGGCGCCGATGTGGAACACCAGTTCATAGGTGCCGGGGATGAAGTCGTCCCCAGCGAGCAGGGGCGTATCGGTGCGGCCGTCCGCATTGGTGCGGCGGGTGGTGACGAGGCTGCGCCCGCCGTCCGCCGCCAGCCGATAGAGTTCCACCGCCACGTCGGCGGCCGGGCCACCGGACACCGTATCAAGCACATG
>JAYSCE010000510.1:1526-3187 GCA_041915035.1 Xanthobacter sp. | reverse complement strand
AAGACGTACACCTCCTCCACGATATCCTCGCCGGTCTTCAGCCCCAGCGTGGCGAAGGTCTGCGCCGGCAGAGCCAGGCGCTCGTAGACGAGCGGCCGGTCCTTCTCGCTGCGGATGCGCGTGAGGGCGAGCACCTTGCCATTGGGATCGAGATCGAGCTGACGGCGCTCCTCGGCGCTCGCCGCGCGAACGGTCTGGGTGAGGAGATGCGCCACCGGATCGAGCGGGCGTCCATCTTCGTGCACGAAGCGCAGGAAGCGGAAGCGCGACTTGGCGCTGGAGTGAGGCACCACCTGCGTGCCCCGTCCGTGCTGGCGCTCCAGGAGCCCGTGGATCACCAGTTCCTCGGTGGCCTTTCGGATGGTGCCGATGGACACACCGAGTTCGCCACAGAGCTGCTGCTCGCTCGGCAGGTAGCTGCCGGGCTTCCAGACACCGTCGATGATGCGCTTCAGCAGCAGGTCACGCGTCTGCTGGTAGAGCGGCCGCGCTTCGATGGCCGCGGTCCGGGCGTTCGCGGAGGGTGTGGATTCAAATGTCATATATATGACCTAAGACTATTGACACCTGTTGTCCCGAGGGTACTCTGCCCCTGCCGACACTCAATCGGAAAATGGTCGCGCGCCGGATCGAACCCGAGCGGACACGTTCATCGGCCTTTGATCCCGGAAACGAAAACAAGACCGCACGCCTTGAGCGCGCGGCCACGGCAGCCCCCCGGCGTGCCGGCTGCGAAGCGCCAGGGAGTCTGCCATCAGGGAGAACGCAATGGGTCTCTTCTTCAAACGCGCCGCTGTGTTCGCCGCGGCAGCGCTAGCCCTTGTTCCGCTCTCGCTCGCTGCAGGAACGGCACGCGCGGAAACCGGAACGGTCCGCCTCGCCAAGCAGTTCGGCATCTCCTATCTGCCGATGACGGTGATGGAGGAGCTGAACCTCATCGAGAAGCAGGCGAGCGCCAAGGGCTTCGCCTTGAAGACCGAATGGCTGCGCTTCACCGGCGGCTCGGGCATGAACGAGGCCCTCATCTCCGGAAATCTCGATATCGCCGCCGGCGGCGTCGGGCCCATGCTCACCATCTGGGCCCGCACCCGCGGCAATCTCAAGGTGAAGGGCATCGCGGCGCTGAACGCCATGCCGCTCTACCTCGTATCTGTGAACCCGAACGTGAAGACCATCAAGGACTTCACCTCCGCCGACAAGATCGCCCTGCCGGCGGTGAAGACCTCCATCCAGGCGGTGACGCTGCAGATGGCCGCCGAGCAGGCCTTCGGCGCGGGCCAGCAGAACAAGTTGGATTCCCTGACCGTCTCGATGGGCCACCCGGACGCCCAGCTCGCCATGATGGGTGGCAAGTCTGAGGTGACCGCGCATTTCGGCTCCTCACCCTTTCAGGAGCTGGAGCTGAAGGACCCGCGCGCCCACAAGGTGCTGGACAGCTACCAGGTGCTCGGTGGGCCGCACACCTTCAACGTCATCTGGACCACCGATAAGTTCGCCACCGAGAACCCCAAGGCACTCGCCGCCGTCCTCGCCGCGCTGGAGGAGGCCAATGCCATGATCCGCAAGGATCCTGCCGCCATGGCCGCCCTCTGGATCAAGGCCGAGGGCTCCAAGATGAGCGTGGACGAGGCGGTGGCCATCATCAAGTCGCCCCAGAACGA
>JAYSCE010000510.1:0-1516 GCA_041915035.1 Xanthobacter sp. | reverse complement strand
ATTACATGCACCGGGCCGGCCTCGTCGGGGCCACCACCAAGGACTGGAAGGATATCTTCTTCCCCGCCATCCACGGCGCGCCGGGGGGCTGAAGATCTCCCTAGGCTGGCGCGCGGCCATCGCGTGCCTTCCCGTCGTGGGCGGCAGCCTGCGACGTCTCAAGAAGTCTTCAGGACGAACGACATGAGCAGCACGAGCCAGAACGGGCGGCCGGCGGAAACGCCGGCCGAGGAGACCCTGCGCGTCCGCGTGTGGCGCGGCCAGGCCGATGGCGCCTTCGAGGATTTCACGGTACCGCGCCGCGCCAGCCAGACCGTCCTCGACGTGGTGACGGAGATCCAGCGCGCGCAGGACCCGACCCTCTCCTACCGCTTCGCCTGCCGGGTCGGGATGTGCGGCTCCTGCGCGATGGTGGTGAACGGCCGGCCGCGTTGGACCTGCCGCACCCGCGTCTCCGAGGCCCTCGACGGCGACGTCCTCGTGCTGGAGCCCCTGCGCAACCTGCCCATCGTGAAGGACCTCACGGTGGACATGGTGCCCTTCTTCGAAAAATGGCGCGACGCCCACGGGGCGTTCGAGCCGGGCGATGCCCCACCCGCGGATTTCGCCCAGGTTCGTCCGGACAGCCCGAAGCGGAAGGCCGCCGACGCCGGCGTCGAATGCATCAATTGCGGCGTGTGCTACTCCGCCTGCGACGTGGTGGCCTGGAACAAGGATTATCTCGGTCCGGCCGCCCTCAATCGCGCCTGGACGCTGGTGAATGACGAGCGCGACCGGGGCAATGCGGCCCGGCTCGCCGCGGTGTCCGGGGACGTGGGCTGCCACTCCTGCCACAGCCACATGAGCTGCACCGAGTTCTGCCCGAAGGATCTGGCGCCCACCTACGCCATCGCCGGCCTCAAGCGCGCCACCGCGCCCTCGCCTCTCGGCCGCCTCCTCGCGCTGCTGGTGAAGTCATGAATCCTCTTCTCTATATGGCCCAGCGCGGCACGGCCGCGGTGCTGGCGGTGGCAGTGGCGGTGCATCTCGCCACCATGGTGAATGCGGTGCGCGGAGGGCTCAGCGCGGCCGAGATCCTGTCGCGCACGGCGGGCAACGGCTGGTTCCTCGTCTTCTATTGCGCGTTCGTATGCGCCGCCGCCATTCACGCCTCCATCGGCCTGCGCAGCGTGATCCGCGAATGGACCGGCTGGCGCTCGCGCTCCCTCGACATGGCCATGCTCGCCTTCGCCGCCGCCATCCTGGTGCTGGGGTTGCGCGCGGCGCTGGCGGTCTACCAGCCGGGAGGACTAGTGCCGTGAAGCCGTCCGCCCTTTCCTCCACGAGCCGCCCCGGCCTGCGCGAGGCTGCCCACCTGAAGCCGGGCTTCATCGCGGCGCTGCTCCACCGCCTGTCGGGTGTGGCTCTGGCCGTCTTCCTGCCGATGCACTTCATCGCGCTCGGAACCGCGCTCTCCGGAGCCGGCGCGCTCGACAGCTTCCTCGCGGTCACCCACAACCCGCTCGTAAAGATCGCC
>JAYSCE010000509.1:0-3192 GCA_041915035.1 Xanthobacter sp. | reverse complement strand
CGCCCGAATTGCGTCCGCATCCATCGGCCGCCGCACGCTGCTGAAGGGCGTTGGCGCGGCCGCGCTTCTCGGCGGCGTCGGCATGCCGGCCATCGTGAAGGCGCAGGCCGACACCGTGACCTTCGGCCACCTCACTCCGCTCACCGGCTTCCTCGGCCCGCTCGGCGCCTATGGCCAGATGGGCGTGCAGCTCGCGGTGGAGGAGCTGAACGCGGCCGGCGGCATCAACGGCCGCAAGATCAACCTCGTCATGGAAGACAGCGTGAACCCCGCCACCGCCTCCTCCAAGGCGGAGCGCTATATCGAGCGCGACAAGGCGGCGGTGATCGTCGGCGAGATTTCCTCGGCCTCGGCGCTGGCCATCGCCCAGGTCGCGGCGCGCAACAAGATCGTCTTCGTCAACACCGGCGGCAATTCCGATGCCCTGCGCGGCAAGGATTGCAACCGCTACATGTTCCATGTGGAAGGCGCCAACACCCAATATGTGAAAGCGGTGGGCGCGGCGATGCTGCGTGACGGCCTCATCAAGGGCAAGAAACTCTTCTTCCTCACCGCCGATTACGCCTTCGGCCACGATCTTTCCCGCGTCGCCAAGCGCTACATCGCCCAGAATGGCGGCGAGGTGGTGGCCGACGAACTGGTGCCCACCGACGCGACGGACTTCTCGCCCTATCTGCTCAAGGTGCGTCAGGCGCGCCCGGATGTGGTGATCTCCAACCTCGCGGGCAACCAGATCACCAACTTCATCAAGCAGTATTCGGAATTCGGCCTGAAGTATCCGTTCGGCGGCTTCGGCTTCGACACGGCGGTGGCGTGGGGCGCGGGCAAGGATGCGTTCGGCGGCATCTGGCCGCTCATCTGGCACCACGATGTTTCCGCGCCGTCCTCCAAGGCGTTCGTCGCCGCCTTCGTGAAGAAGTGGGGCAAGCCGCCGGAGAACCAGGCCTGGGGCGACTATGTGGCCACCAAGCTCGTCGCCCGCGCCATGATCGAGACCAAGAGCACGGATTCCGCGCAGATCATCTCCTTCTTCGAGAAGGAGAAGGAGCTGGACATCCTGAAGGACCGCAAGGGCTACTTCCGCGACTGGGACCACCAGCTCATCCAGGAGATGTACACGGTGACCCCCCGCCCGGTGGCGCAGGTGAAGGACAATTGGGACATCATGGTCCTCGGCCCCGCCGTCCCCGCCGCCGGCACCGCCCTCGACGTCATCGCCCCCACGCCGGAAGAGAACGCCTGCACCTTCCCCGCGGGGTGAGGGAGTTCGGGCGGGTTCGTCACCGCCCTCGCGCCCCGGACGCATGCAGCGCGAGCGGAATGCGAGCCGGGGCCCGGCGCACGGGTTCGCCGAAGGCGGCTCAAGCGGGGAGGGTGTCGGGGCATTGCCGGCTTCGCCGACTTTTCTCCTGGACCCCGGCTCGGCGCTCCGGCTTCGCCGTCGCTGGTCCGGGGAGCGGGCTTCTTTTCTTTCCGCGGAAAGGGTAGGCCCCCCGGCCGGTTCGGCACAGTCCTCGCGCCCCGGACGCATGCAGCGATAGCGGAATGCGAGCCGGGGCCCAGCGCACGGGTTCGCCGAAGGCGGCTCAAGCGGGGATGCCTTGGGGCGTTGCCGGCTTCGCCGAACTTTCCCCTGGGCCCCGGCTCGGCGCTCCGGCTTTCGCCGGCGCTGGTCCGGAGCGCCAACTCCTCCCTCTCCTGCAAGGGGAGAGGGAGTCTGGGCGGCGCGGGGCCGCCGTCGATGTCTGCCAGTAAAACGCCTCAGGCCGGAGAAGACTTCATGCCCATGGAACTCGTCTTTCTCATCGAGCAATTGCTCAACGGGCTTCTGGTGGGTGTCGCCTATCTCCTGATTGCGCTCGGCCTGTCGCTCATCTTCTCCCTCGGCGGCATCGTGAACCTTGCCCATGGCGGCTTCTATGCCATCGGCGCCTACATCGGCGTCGAGATCGGCAACCGCTACGGCTTTCCCGCCGCCTTCATCGGCGCGCCCATCGCGGTGGCGCTCATCGGCATGATCATCGAGCGCACGCTGTTCTCGCGCTTCTACCGGGCCGATCCCATCCTCTCGCTGCTGCTCACCTTCGGGCTTGCCATGGTGATCGAGCAGGCGCTGCGCATGGCCTTCGGCGCCACGCCCATCCCCTTCTCCATTCCCGCCTTCCTCAAGGGGCAGGTGTTCCTCGGCGACTTCATCTATTCGCGCTATCGCCTCGCCATTCTGGTGGTGGCGGCGGTGGCGGTGCTGGGCCTGTGGCTGCTGCTCCAGCGCACCGCCTTCGGCCGGGTGGTGCGGGCTGGCGTGCAGAACCCGGACATGGTGGGCGCGCTCGGCATCTCGCTCAGGCCCTATCTGACCGCCGTCGCGGCCATCGGCATCGGCCTTGCGGGCCTCGCCGGCATCATGCTCGCGCCCATCTCCGGCGTGCATCCGGCCATGGGCTCGGAAATCCTCACCGCCGCCTTCGTGGTGGTGGTCATCGGCGGCCTCGGCTCCTTCTGGGGCGTGGTGGCGGCGGGGCTGCTGGTGGGCCTCGTGCGCGGGCTCACGGTCTATTTCATCCCGCCGGCGGCCGAGGCGTCCATGTACGTCCTGATGCTGGCGGTGCTGCTCACCCGTCCGCGCGGCCTGTTCGGCGAGCGCATCCTGCGCTTCGAGTGACCGCCATGCCCAAGGCCTCCGCCGCCCCCGCCGCCCCCTTCGTGACTGCGACCCCTCCCGCCTCAGGAGCCGCGATGCTCGCCCGCAACGCCAACCTCATCATCGCCGCGGTGGCGCTCGCGCTGCTGCCGGCGCTGCTCTCCGCCCTCGGGCTGACGGTGACGTCCGCGACCGACGTGGTGATCCTCGCCCTTGCCTGCATGGCGCTGAACCTGCTCGTGGGCTACACCGGCCTCGTCTCCTTCGGCCATGGCGCGTGGTTCGGCCTCGGCGCCTATGCGGCGGCGCTCCTGCAGCAGCGGCTGTTCCCGGAGTGGGGCCTCGCGCTGGCGATCCCGGCGGCGGTGCTGGTGACGCTGGCGGCCATCCCGGTGGGCTATGTGGTGCTGCGCCGGCGCGGCGTCTATTTCTCGCTCCTCACGCTGGCGCTGACCGCGCTTGCCTACACCGTCGCCTTCCGTTGGACCGCCGTGACCGGCGGCGAGAACGGCCTCGGCGGCGTCAATCGCGGCCCGTTCCTCGGCCTCGAT
>JAYSCE010000508.1:0-3196 GCA_041915035.1 Xanthobacter sp. | reverse complement strand
GAGAAGGATTTTTTCGTGGCTGCCAACCGCAATTACCTGGCACCGGCGGATATTCCGCCGGTGATTCCTGTTTTTCCGCTTTCCGGCGCCCTGCTGCTGCCGCGGGCGGAACTGCCGCTCAACATCTTCGAGCCCCGCTATCTCGCCATGGTGGATGATGCGCTCGGCGGCGCGCGGCTCATCGGCATGATCCAGCCGGACGAGGCCGCACCTGCAGGCGCGAGCGGCCCGGCGGTGCACAAGGTGGGCTGCGTGGGCCGGCTCACCCAGTTCGGCGAGACGGGGGACGGGCGCTATCTCATCACCCTCAGCGGTATCTGCCGCTTCCGTGTGATTGAGGAAATGCCGGTAACGACGCCGTACCGCCAGTTCCGCATCGACACGGGCACCTTCGCCGAGGATTTCGATGTTTCGGCCGGCGAGGCGGAGGTGGACCGGGAGGCGGTTCTCGCGGCGCTCGCGGCCTTTCTCGACGCCAACAAGCTTGAGGCGGACTGGGACGGCATCCGTCAGGCCGGCACCGAGACGCTGGTGAACGCGCTCTCGGTGATGTCGCCATACGGCGCGCTGGAGAAGCAGGCTCTGCTGGAGGCGGAGAACCTCAAGGCCCGCGCTGACATGCTGGTGGCCATCACCCAGATGATGCTGGCCCGGATGCCGGGAGACGGCGAGGGCTCACTTCAGTAACTAGGGTTCCACCGCGAAGCGCAGTCGCCCGGCCGGGGCAAGGGTGCGCGCGTCGAAGGTGCGGATCTCGGTGGCACCGTTGACCTCGATGGCCACCACCACCACGTCGCCGGAGACGGCGGTGGAGACGATCCGGGCGCCCTTGGGCAGCAGGGCGGTCATTTCACCGGACGCAAGCGGTTTCGCCCGGATCATGCGATAACCGATCACGCCGAACACCGCGGCCACCCCCAGCACCATGACCAGCATGGAGATGCTGGAGAAGCGGCGGAACTTGCGGATGACGCGCTCCTGTTCCGGCGTCAGCGCCTCTTCGGGGGTGTCGATCTGGGGCGGGCGGTGGAACATGAGGGGCCGGGGCTCCTGACGGGACAAGAATGAACGCGAAGACGACCGAAGCCGCCCTTGTCGACGGCTTCGACGACCTCATCGATGAGATCGGGCCGGACGAAGCCGGTCAGGACACTGGCGCGAGCCTTACCCTCGCCGTCGCCCCCGAGGACGCCGGCCAGCGGTTGGATCGCGTCCTGGCGCGCCTTGCGCCCGAACTTAGCCGCACCCGCATTCAGCGTCTCGTTGCGGAAGGGCAGGTGTCCATCGGCGGGGGAGTGGTAGGGGACGCGGCTGCAAGGGTCAATGCCGGCGAGGTCTATACCCTGACTCTGCCGCCCCCCGAGCCGGCCGAGCCGCTGGCGGAAGACCTCCCGCTCACCATCGCCTTCGAGGACGATCACCTCATCGTCATCGACAAGCCGGCGGGGTTGGTGGTGCATCCGGCGCCGGGCCATGCCTCCGGAACGCTGGTAAATGCGCTCCTGCATCATTGCGGGAACAGCCTTTCCGGCATCGGAGGCGTGCGCCGTCCAGGCATCGTTCACCGGATAGACAAGGATACCTCCGGCCTGCTGGTGGTGGCGAAGTCCGATGCCGCCCACAAGGGTCTCGCCGCCCAGTTTGCCGACCATGGCCGTACCGGGCCGCTGGAGCGCGCCTATCTCGCCTTCGTCTGGGGCGTGCCCGAGCCTCGCGGACGGGTGGATGCGCCCATCGACCGGCATCCGTCCCATCGCCAGAAGATGGCGGTACGGAGTTCCGGCCGTCATGCGGTGACCCACTGGGAGGTGTTGGAGACCTTCGTCGGCAAGAATGGCGCTGAGGTCGCGAGCCTCATCGAATGCCGGCTGGAGACCGGGCGCACCCACCAGATCCGCGTCCACATGGCCCACGCCGGCCACCCGCTGGTGGGCGACGAAGTGTATGGCCAGGGCTTCCGTACCAAGGTAGCGCTGCTGCCGGACGAAGCCCGGGCGTGCCTAGCCGCGCTCGGCCGGCAGGCGCTGCATGCGGCTCGGCTCGGATTTGCCCATCCGGTGACGGGCGAGGAATTGTCGTTTGAAAGCGATCTGCCGCAGGATCTTGCGGCGCTCGATACGGCGCTACGCGACTGATCGGGGGCGTGCAGAAACGCAATCCGCTCTCGCAGCGACGTGAGAGGATGAAACCTATCCGCGCCCCATTCGTATCTATATCATCGTGCGTCGCGGTCGGCGTCATGCGGCCGCACAGGCGGCTGCCCGGACGGGGGCCGTGGGAGAAGGAGGCCTTGTGATGGCCCAGCAGAAGTCCATGCCCATTCCCTCCGCAGAGGGCGGGCTTTCGCGGTATATGGAGGAAATCCGGCGGTTCCCCATGCTGGAGCCGCAGGAGGAATATATGCTCGCGAAAAGCTGGCGCGAGCATGGGGACCGCGACGCCGCTCACAAGCTGGTGACGAGCCATCTGCGCCTCGTGGCCAAGATCGCCATGGGTTACCGCGGCTATGGCTTGCCCATCTCCGAGGTGATTTCCGAGGGCAATGTGGGCCTCATGCAGGCGGTGAAAAGGTTCGAGCCCGAGAAGGGCTTCCGCCTCGCCACCTATGCCATGTGGTGGATCCGCGCCTCCATCCAGGAATACATCCTGCGCTCGTGGAGCCTCGTGAAGATGGGCACCACGGCGGCGCAGAAGAAGTTGTTCTTCAACCTGCGCAAGGCCAAGAGCCAGATTTCCGCGCTTGAGGAGGGCGACCTACGCCCCGATCAGGTCCAGCAGATCGCCACCAAGCTCGGTGTCACCGAGCAGGACGTGGTGGACATGAACCGCCGCCTGTCCGGCGACGCCTCCCTCAACGCCCCCATCCGCGAGGATTCGGAAGGCGGCGAGTGGCAGGACTGGCTGGTGGACGAGAGGCTCGACCAGGAGGAGCAACTCGCCGAGAGCGAGGAACTGGACAACCGCCGCTCGGCCCTGTCCGGCGCCTTGTCCGTGCTCAATGATCGCGAGCGCCGCATCTTCGAGGCCCGCCGCCTCTCCGACGATCCGATGACGCTGGAAGACCTCGCCTCCGAGTTCGGCGTCTCGCGCGAGCGCGTGCGTCAGATCGAGGTACGCGCTTTCGAGAAGGTGCAGAAGGCCGTGATGGACCGGGTGCGCCAGATCGAGGCACCTCAGGCCGAGGCCGTCTCGGCCT
>JAYSCE010000507.1:0-3208 GCA_041915035.1 Xanthobacter sp. | reverse complement strand
TGAGCTTGTAACTGTTACTTTCCCCTACGGTATCCCTCGGAACCTCCCCACGCCGCCAGCACAACGGTAGGCATAGTGGCGCAGCGGCACCTCCGGTCGGGTCTGGTCATACCGGCCCGCCCGAGACAGCCGGTTCCGCCCAGGGGGAGCGCACGTTTGTGCGTGGGGGGCGCTGCATTCACGACAGGTCGCCACAGGTCATCCGTCCGCGTCATGGACAGGATCGCGATAAGGGGAATAGAGGCATGGACGCCAACACGTTCGAGAAGTCGTTCGACCAGGGGCTGGGCTCCGTCATCCCGCCGCAGGCTCCTGTGGCTGGCGAGAGCTACCGTGAGGGCGTGGTCTTCACCATCGGCGACCTTTCCCGCGAATTCGGGATCACCCTGCGCGCGCTGCGCTTCTATGAGGACAAGGGCCTCATCTCGCCCCGTCGCGATGGCATGACCCGGCTTTACTCCGAGGCCGATCGCAAGCGTCTGGCGGTGATCCTGAAGGGCAAGCACCTCGGCTTCACCCTGGCGGAGATTCGGGCGCTGGTCGCGGCTCACGAGGGCGGCGAGAGCGAACTTTCCCTGTCGCGCGATCGCTGCCTGTCGCAGATCGCCCAGCTTGAGCGTCAGCGCGGCGAGATCGACACCGCCATCGCCGAGCTTAAGTCCATGGCCACGGCGTTCGCCGCGTGAGGCCGAAGGAGAGGCGGTGAAGCCGCCTCTCAGGAAACCTGAATGCGAGCAGCCCGGCTTGGCCGGGCGCTCACTTCGGCTCGTGGCTCGAAATCAGGCGCTGAGCTTCGCCAGCAAGGCGTCGGACAGTTCGAAATTGGCGGTGACGGTCTGGACGTCGTCATTGTCCTCAAGGGTTTCGACGAGGCGCATCAGCTTCTCGCCGGTCTCGTCGTCCACCGCCACGGTATTCTGCGGCCGCCACACCAGCGCCGCCTTGCTCGGCTCGCCGAACTTCTGCTCCAGCGCCCGCTGCACCTCGGCCAACTGCTCGGCCGCGCAGATGACCTCGTGGCCGTCCTCACTGGAGGTCACGTCATCGGCGCCAGCCTCGATGGCCGCTTCCATCATGGTATCGGCGTCCGCCTTGCTCGCGGCGTACTCGATCCGCCCCACCCGGTCGAACATGAAGGACACCGCGCCGGTTTCCGCGAGGTTTCCGCCCGATTTGGTGAAGTAGGACCGCACTTCCGAGGCCGTGCGGTTGCGGTTATCGGTCAGCGCCTCGACGATCACGGCGACGCCGCCCGGGCCGTAGCCCTCATAGCGGATTTCGTCGTAATTCTCGGTATCGGCACCGGACGCCTTCTTGATGGCGCGGTCGATATTGTCCTTGGGCATGTTTTCCGCGCGGGCCGCGAGGATGGCGGCGCGCAGGCGCGCGTTCATGTTGGGATCCGGCAAGCCCATCTTGGCCGAGACCGTGATTTCGCGCGCCAGCTTGGAGAACAGCTTGGAGCGCATCGCGTCCTGCCGCCCCTTACGGTGCATGATGTTCTTGAATTGTGAATGCCCGGCCATGGTCGCCACCGTCCCGTTGTGCGGACCCGCCCCGCGCCCCGCGCAAGCGGCGCCGCCCGGACCGATCCTGTTGACTGGAGCCGGCCTTATAGGCGGGCCGAAGGGAAAAGGGCAAGGAAGCGGGTGCAGCATGGCGCGGCCGTGCTTTTTCTGCCGCTAGGGCAGGGGGCGTCAGTCCCAGAAGGTCGGACGGGACGGCTCCAGCCCGGCGCCGAGGCGCACGGCCGCGACCTTCACCGCAAGGCCGGTCCGGTCGTCCGTCTCCACCGCGACGCCGGACAGCGCCGCAGGGCCGGACGCCGGCTCGAACCGGCCGGAGGCGAGCTTGCGGGTGAAGCGCCGCAGCGGCTCCTCCTTGTCCATGCCGATCACGCCGTCATAGGCGCCGCACATGCCGGCGTCGGTCATGTAGGCGGTGCCGCCGGAGAGGATACGGTAGTCGGCGGTGGGGACGTGGGTGTGGGTGCCCACCACGAGGGAGGCGCGGCCATCGCAGAAATGGCCGATGGCCTGCTTCTCGCTGGTGGTCTCGGCGTGAACGTCCACCACGATGGCATCCACCATCTCGCCCAGGGTGGCCCCGTCCAGCGCCCGGTCGAGGCCGGCGAAGGGGTCGTCCAGCGGATCCATGAAGATGCGTCCCATGACGTTCACCACCAGCACCCGGGCGCCATTTCGCGCTTCCACCAGCGCAGCGCCGCGGCCGGGCGTGCCGGGGGGATAGTTCAGCGGCCGCACCAGGGCAGGGGCCCGCTCGATGAACACCAGGGCTTCGCGCTGGTCGAAGGCGTGGTTGCCGAGGGTGATGGCGTCGGCGCCGGCAGCCCGCAGGTCGTCATAGATCGCCTCGGTGATGCCGAACCCCCCGGCGGCGTTCTCGCCGTTCACCACAACGAGGTCGAGGGACCATTGGGCGACGAGACCCGGCAGGTGCGATGCGACGCAATCACGGCCAGAGCGGCCGACCACGTCGCCAAGAAACAGAATGCGCATGAACTCTTCCGGCGGGCAGAGACGAGGGGCAGCGGTCAGGCGTCAGGGTCGTGCCATCACGTTGCAAGCTTCCATCTCCGTTATCATCATGTCCACAGGCTCGTCATGGGGCTCGACCGGAACCTCGTCCACCTGCTGGCACGCGAAGGCATATCCCAGCGCCCGCACGGGACGCCGGGCGCGCAGCAGCGCAAGAGTACGGTCGTAGAAGCCGGCACCGTAACCGATCCGGTAGCCGCGCCGGTCGAAGGCGGCGAGCGGAACCATCAGAACGTCGGGCATCACCTCCTCGGCATGAGCGGGCGGCTCGGGAATGCGAAAGGCACCAGCCGGCACCAGTTCATCGCCGGCGCGCCACAGCCGGAACAGCAGCGGCCGGTCGCGTCCGAGAATGACGGGCAGGGCCAGGCGCGCGCCTCGCGCACGCAGCGCGTCGGCGAGCGGGGTGGTGTCGATTTCGTCGCGGAAGGCGCAGAAGAGGGAGACGGTCAGGCCGTCCACGTTGCCGAGCGCGGCAATGGCGTGCTGTGCCGCGCGATCGGAGGCCGCCCTACGGGCGTCCTCGCCCATGGCCGCGCGCCGTCCGAGGGCCAGGAGGCGCAGGCGCTTCTTCTCGGCGGCCAGACTTTCGCCGGCCGCATCTTCAGAGGCCATGTCGTTTGAAGCGTATCGATGACAGGAAGACGTGC
>JAYSCE010000506.1:0-3216 GCA_041915035.1 Xanthobacter sp. | reverse complement strand
CCTCTGAAGCTCGCAAAAGCTAACATGGGTGTCCACAAAATCGGGGGAAGATCAGTTGAAAATTCCAGCTCAATCTGGCCTAAAAAGTGGCACGGCAACGGGCACCGGGTATGATCTATCTTCACTAGCAGGGGGCTGGTATGCGTCCGAGTGGGGGCGAAGGTCGTCGAATATCTGCGTGAACTCGTCACCTGTGGCAGCAATGAGGAGGGCCTCGAAAAGCTTGAGAAGCTCAAGGGGCATCTCCTGCGCAGCGCGGTTTGAGGCCTAGATTCGCGACAACATCATTATAGCGTTCGAGAGGATATCGCGTGGCCGTTCTCGTCACCGGCGGAGCCGGGTATATTGGAAGTCATACGGCTCTTGCCCTTTGTGATCGTGGCGAAGACGTCGTGGTGCTTGATGATCTATCTTCCGGGTTTGACTGGGCGGTCCCGCCGGCTGCAGAGCTTGTGGTTGGAGATGTCTGCGATCAAGAATTGGTGGGCCGGCTGATCGACGAGCGCGGCATCACGGAGATCGTCCACTTCGCAGCGCGCATCCTGGTGCAGGAGTCGGTGGGCGACCCGCTGCGTTACTACCTCGGCAACACGGTCAAGACGCGGGCTTTGCTGGAGACGGCGCTTGCCCGCGGGGTGACGCGCCTGATCTTTTCGTCCACCGCCGCCGTCTATGGCGAGGCGCAGGTGGATATCATTCCCGAGGATCAGCCGACCGCGCCGATCAATCCCTACGGCCGATCGAAGCTGATGAGCGAGTGGATGCTCGCAGACGTCGCGCGCGCCCATGGTCTCGCTTATGTGGTGCTGCGCTATTTCAACGTGGCCGGGGCGGATCCGGCGGGCCGCGCGGGCGAGACCCGCCGCGTCGCGACCCATCTCGTCAAGGTGGCGAGTGAGGCGGCATCGGGGGGGAGGCCGGGGGTGGAGATTTTCGGGACCGACTATCCCACCCGCGACGGTTCCTGCATCCGAGATTATGTCCACGTCTCCGACCTCGCGAGCGCCCATGTGGCCGCGCTGGATCACCTGCGGGCGGGCGGGGCGAACCTCACGCTCAATTGCGGCTACGGGCGCGGCTTCTCGGTGAAGGAGGTCGTGGACGTGGTGAAGCGCGTGTCCGGCGTGGATTTCCCCGTGACGCTCTCGGGACGGCGCGCCGGCGATCCCGCCTGCCTCGTGGGGGCTGCGGACCGTATCCGCACCGAGCTCGGCTGGACCCCGAAGCTCGATGACCTCGAGACCATCGTGCGCCATGCCCTCGGCTGGGAAGAGCGTCTGGCCGCGCGGAACGCGCGGGCAGGGTAGGGCGGGCGGCTTTCGACCCGCCCTCAGCCGACCGCGATCTCCTTGCCGCTCGCGCCCCATTCGGTCCAGGAGCCGTCGTAAAGCGCGAGCGGCTGCTTGCCGATCATCTCCAGCGCCACCCAAAGGATGGCGGCCGAAACGCCCGAGCCGCATGAGGTGATGACCGGGCGGGCGAGATCGAGGCCTGAGCCGTCGATGGCCTTGCGCAGCTCGGCAGGGGGTAGGAGGCGGCCGTCTTTCACGAGTTGGCCATGGGGCAGGTTGAGGCTGCCCGGCATATGGCCGGAGGGCAGGCCCTCGCGGGGCTCCGGCGCCTCGCCGCGGAAACGGGTGTCCTGGCGCGCGTCCAGCACCTGTGCGGAGCCGGTCTTGAGCGCCTGATCGACCCGCTCGATATCGGCGACGAGGGAGTGGTCGAAGCGCGGCGTGAAGCTCGCCGGCAGGCGACGCACCGGGCCATCCTCCAGCGGACGGCCCTCGGCCTTCCACTTGGGCAGGCCGCCATCCAGCAGCTTCACGTCACTCGCGCCGAACGCGCGGAAGGTCCACCACACGCGCGGGCCTGAGAACAGGCCGAGGGAATCATACACCACGATGCGCAGGCCATCTCCGATCCCCAGCGCACCCACGGCCACAGCGAAGCTGTGCGCGTCCGGCAGCATGTGGGGCAGGGAGGTGGAGTGGTCGGCGATGGTGTCGATGTCGAAATGCACCGCGCCGGGAATGTGTTCGGCGAGATATTCCTTGGCGCCGCTCCGACCCGAGGCGGGCATGTGCCACGAGGCATCCACAACCACGAGGTCCGGTGCGCCGAGATTGGCCGCGAGCCATTCGGTGGAGACGAACGGGCTCTCGGAGGTGTCCACCGGCAGGGAAGTCTCGGACGCAGTGCTCATGACGATCTCGCGCGCATTCGGGCGGGGCGCGGTTTCCTCGGCCGGAACGCGCCCCGCGTCAAGCCGTCAGACGAGAACGTTCGGCACCTCGGCCTTGCGCTCCAGCCACGCCGGCACCGGCAGGTTTTTAGAGCGCAGGAATTCGGGGTTGAACAGCTTCGACTGATAGCGGGTGCCATAGTCGCAGAGGATGGTCACGATGGTGTGGCCCGGCCCAAGCTGCTTCGCGAGGCGGATCGCACCGGCGACGTTCACGCCCGATGAGCCGCCCAGGCACAGGCCCTCATGCTCCAGCAGGTCGAACACGACGGGCAGCGCCTCCTCGTCGGGGATCTGGAAGGCGGCATCCACCGGCGCATCGACGAGGTTGGCGGTGATGCGCCCCTGCCCGATGCCCTCGGTGATGGAGGAGCCCTCGGCCTTCAGCTCGCCGGTCGTGTAATAGGAATAGAGCGCGGCGCCCATGGGATCGGCGAGGCCGATCTTGATGTCCTTGTTGCGCTCTTTCAGGGCGATGCCGATGCCGGCCAAAGTGCCACCGGTGCCGACGGCGCAGATGAAGCCGTCCACCTTGCCCTGCGTCTGCTCCCAGATTTCCGGGCCGGTGGTGTCGATATGGGCCTGGCGGTTGGCCACGTTGTCGAACTGGTTGGCCCAGATGGCGCCGTTCGGCTCGGTCTTGGCCAGCGCCTCGGCGAGGCGGCCGGAGACCTTCACGTAATTGTTGGGGTTGGCGTAGGCGACAGCCGGGACTTCCACCAACGTGGCGCCGGCGAGCCGCAGCATGTCCTTCTTCTCCTGGGACTGGGTCTCAGGGATCACGATCACGGTGCGGAAACCCAGCGGCGCGGCGACCAGCGCGAGGCCGATGCCGGTGTTGCCGGCCGTGCCTTCCACGATCACGCCGCCGGGCTTCAGCTCGCCCCGCGCTACCGCGTCCTGGATGATGCCGAGCGCCGCGCGGTCCTTCACCGACTGGCCGGGATTGAGAAACTCCGCCTTGCCGAGAATCT
>JAYSCE010000505.1:0-3235 GCA_041915035.1 Xanthobacter sp. | reverse complement strand
GCTATGGGGCGAGATGGCGTTTTGTCCCGGCCTGTTCGTGCTGCTGCTGGCGCCGGAATTCTATGCGCCGCTGCGGGCCATGGGCACGGCCTACCATGCCCGCATGGAGGCCATCGGCGCTGCCGAGCGCCTCGTGGCGCTGGAGGAGATGCCGGCTCTGGCCGAAAGCGGCGGCTCGGCGCCGCTGCCCCGCCCCGAGGCCATCTCCATCCGCTTCGAGAATGTGTCCCTCGCCTTCCCGGATGGGCGCGTCGCCCTCGATGACGTGAGCTTCGAGGTCCGCGCCGGCGAGACGGTGGCGCTGGTTGGGCCTTCGGGGGCCGGCAAGTCCTCCATCCTCAATCTCGTGCTCGGCTTCGTGCGCCCCACCTCCGGCCGGGTGCTGGTGAATGGCGTGGCGCTGGCGGAGCTGGACCTTGCCGATGTGCGGCGCCGCATCGCCTATGTTCCCCAGCGTCCGCGCCTGTTCGCCGGCACGCTCGCTGCCAACATCGCCCCCGGCGATGGGGCGCCGGATCCCGTCAGGCTGGCCCGTGCGGTGGCCGACGCCGGCCTTGCCGATGTGGTGGCGAGCTTGCCCGATGGTCTCGTGGCGCAGGTGGGCGAGGGGGGCGCCGGCCTGTCGGGTGGACAGGCGCACCGCCTCGCTGTCGCCCGCGCCTTCTACCGTGCCGCGCCGCTGGTCGTGCTGGACGAACCCACGGCCCATCTCGACCGGGAGAGCGAAGCCGGCGTGCAGGCTGCCCTGTCCCGTCTTCTCGCCGGCCGCACCGGCCTCGTGGCTGCCCACCGCATGGCGAGCATCGCGGATGCCGACCGCATTGTCGTGCTCGCGCGTGGGCGGATCGTCACCGAGGGCACGCCGGCGCAACTGCTGTGCCAGGGCGGGCGCGCTGGCGACCTCGTCCCCGATCTGGCGCCCGGTGACGCGGAGGCGGCGCGATGAAGGACGCGATGCGCCTTTTGCGCCTGATGGCGCCCCATGCCGGCTGGATGGCGCTCGCCGTGCTCGTCTCAGCACTGGCGGCCCTCGCCCATATCGCTTTGATGGCCACCTCCGGCTGGTTTATCGCGGCCATGGCGCTGGCCGGCGCGGCGGGAGCGAGCGTGAACTACTTCACGCCCTCCGCGATGATCCGGGCCTATGCGGTCCTGCGCACCGTTGGGCGCTATGGCGAGCGGATCGTCGGCCACGAGGCGACGCTGAAGTTCGTGGCGGCGCTGCGCCCCTGGTTCTTCGCGCGGCTGATCCCGCTCGCCCCGGCGGCGCTGGAGGACCAGAGGTCCGGCGATCTCCTCGCCCGGCTCAAGGGCGACATCGACCGGCTGGAATTCGCCTTCCTGCGCATCCTCTCGCCCGTCTTCGCCGGCGTGCTGGTGCTGGCGGGCGGGGGCGCCTTCCTCGCGCTCCATGACGGGCGGATGGCGGCGGGGATCGGCCTTGCCGCCCTCCTTGCCGGGCTCGCCCTGCCGCTTCTCGTTCATCGGCTCGGGGCGAAGGCGGCGCGGGAGGTGACGGCCGGCACGGCGCAGCTCAACGCGCTGCTGGTGGACCATCTGGAAGGGCGGGCGGAACTCGACATCTACGATCCGGAACGCCGCCATCGCGCTGCGCTGGATGAGACCAGCGACACCCTCATCGCTCGGGAACACCGGCTCGCCGGCATTCTCGGCTTTGCCGGTGCGGGCGTCGGGCTGTTCGCGCAGCTGTCTCTCGTGCTGGTGCTGCTCATCGGCGCACCACGCGTGCTGGCGGGTACGCTGCCCGGCGCCGATCTGCCCATGCTGGCGATGCTCGCCCTCTCCCTGTTCGAGGCGGTGGCGCCGCTGCCGCTCGCCTTCCAGACCCTGCCGGCGACGCTCGCCTCGGCCCGCCGCATCTTCGACCTCATCGACCGTCCGCCGCCGGTGGGAGAACCCACAGCGCCGAAGCCGGTGCCGGAGGCCGGCACCCTCGTTTTCGCCCATGCGGGGCTGACCTATCCCGGCGCGTCCGGTCCCGCCCTCGCCGATATCGATCTTTCGCTCGCACCCGGTCGGCGGATCGGCGTCGTAGGGTCCAGCGGCTCGGGCAAGTCGAGCCTTGTCGCGCTGGCGCTCAGGTTTCGTGCTCCGGCGCCGGGAGAGGTAACCTTCGCTGGTTCGAGCCTCGCCGCATTGAACTCCGACGAACTGAGGCGCCGCATGGCCGTGCTGGCGCAGCACGATCATTTGTTCACGGCAACCATTCGGGAGAACCTGCTCATCGCCGCCCCCGACGCCTCGCAGGAGAAGCTGGAAGCCGCGTTGGCGCGGGCCGGCGTCCTGGCGTTCGTCGCGGCGCAGCCGGACGGGCTCGATACCTTCCTCGGCGCCAACGGCGCGAAGGTGTCCGGCGGCGAGGCCCGTCGCCTCGGGCTGGCGCGGGCCTTGCTCAAGGACGCGCCCATTCTGATCCTCGACGAGCCGACCGAAGGGCTCGACGGCGAGACCGAGCGCCGTGTGCTGGACGGACTTCTCGGAGCCCCGCGCGATCAGGCGCTCCTGTTCATCACGCACCGGCGCGCAGGGCTGGAGGCGATGGACGAAATCATCGTGATGGACGGTGGCCGCATCGTCGCGCACGGATCCCCGGCCGAGATGTTGGCCATCATCGGTCCCGGAACGATTTCGGGCGGCGTCCCGGAGGACACCGCCCGATCAGCTGGCTCCGGTCAGGGCTTGGAGCGAGCACAACTATGATCATCTTGAGTTGCACAACCGCATAGAGCCAGTTCGTTTCGGCTCCTTCGATCCAGCGGCGTTACGCACATACCGGGCCTAGAGACCCAGATAGGCGGCGCGCACCTTCGGGTCGTCGAGCAAAGCGGCGCCGGTGCCTTCCATGGCGATATGGCCGGTCTCCAGAACATAGCCGCGGTCGGCGATGGCGAGGGCCGCCGAGGCGTTCTGTTCCACCAGCAAGGTGGTGATGCCCTCATCGCGCAAAGACGTGACGGCGGCGAGGATCTGGTCCACCAGCAGCGGCGCGAGGCCGAGGGAGGGTTCGTCGAGCAGAAGCAGCTTCGGCCCCGCCATCAGCGCGCGGCCGATGGCGAGCATCTGCTGCTGTCCGCCCGACAGGCTCATGGCCGGCGTCTTCCGCCGCTCCGCCAGCACCGGAAACAGGCCATAGACGTGATCGAGCCGCGCCTGCCGCTTCGCATCCTGCCGTCGGTAGGCGCCGAGCTTCAGATTGTCCTCGATGCTCAGGGGG
>JAYSCE010000504.1:0-3255 GCA_041915035.1 Xanthobacter sp. | reverse complement strand
CAGGATGATGTTGCCGCCGCGCGCGGCGACCTCCTGCATGTTGGAGACGGTCTTGTCGAAGATGCGATCGTGGGGGGCGATGACCACCACCGGCATCTTCTCGTCGATGAGCGCGATGGGGCCGTGCTTCAGCTCGCCACCGGCATAGCCTTCGGCGTGGATGTAGGAGATTTCCTTCAGCTTCAGCGCGCCTTCCAGCGACAGCGGGTAGTTCGTTCCGCGGCCGAGATAGAGCACGTCCCGAGCCTTCGCGAGGGTACGGGCCAGCACCTCGATCTCCGGGGAGAGCTTGAGCGCCTCGGTCATCAGGCGCGGCACCTCCATGAAGGCGCGCACCAGCTTGTGCTCGTCCTCCGCCGACAGCACGCCCTTGGCGCGGCCGAAGGCGACGGACAGGCAGGCGAGGGTCGCCAGCTGGCAGGTGAACGCCTTGGTGGAGGCGACGCCGATTTCCGGACCGGCGAGGATGGGCAGCACCACGTCCGCCTCGCGGGCGATGGTGGAGGTGGGCACGTTGACCACGGCCACCACCTTCTGCCCGCACTCCTTGGCGTAGCGAAGGGAGGCGAGCGTGTCCGCCGTCTCGCCCGACTGGGAGATGACGATGGTGACGCCGCCGGGCGCCAGCGGCGTCTCGCGGTAGCGGAACTCGGAGGCGATATCGGTGGAGACCGGCACGCGGCCGAAGCGCTCCAGCCAGTATTCCGCCACCGCGCCGGCATAGAGCGCCGTGCCGCAGGCGGTGATGGAGATGTGCTGCACTTCCTTGGCATCGAACGGCAGCTCGGGGAGCGAGACGGTCTCGCTGTCGAGGTCGAGATAGTGGCCGAAGGTGTGGGAGATGACCTCCGGCTGCTCGTAGATCTCCTTCGCCATGAAGTGGCGATGGTTGCCCTTGTCGACGAGCAGGGCGCCGGCCGGCACCTTCTGCACGGCGCGCTCGACGATTCGGCCGGTCTCGTCGCGGATCTCCGCGCCCTCGCGGGTCAGCACCGCCCAGTCGCCCTCTTCGAGGTAGGCAATGCGGTCGGTGAACGGGCCGAGGGCGATGGCGTCCGAGCCGAGGAACATCTCGCCATTGCCGTAGCCGATGGCGAGCGGAGAGCCCCGGCGGGCGGCGATCAAAAGGTCGGTCTTGCCATCAAACAGGAAGCCGAGGGCGAAGGCGCCCTTGAGGCGCGGCAGCACGGCCGCCACCGCCGCCACCGGGTCCTTGCCGGCGAGCAGTTCGCGATCCACCAGTTGGGCAACCACCTCAGTGTCCGTGTCGCTCCTGAAGGAGACGCCGGCGGCCTTCAGCTCTTCCTTGAGCTCGCGGAAATTCTCGATGATGCCGTTGTGGACGACGGCCACGCGCTTGGTGCCGTGGGGGTGCGCGTTGCGCTCGGAGGGCTTGCCATGGGTCGCCCAGCGGGTGTGGCCGATGCCGGCGTGGCCCTTCGGGGGGTGCTTGTCGAGCTTGGTCTCGAGATTGCGCAGCTTGCCTTCGGCGCGGCAGATCTCGAGGTGGCCGTTTTCAAGGGTCGCGATGCCGGCGGAATCATAGCCGCGGTATTCCAGGCGCCGGAGCGATTCGACCACCTTGTCCGCGACGGCGCTCTTCCCCAGAATGCCGACGATCCCGCACATGCGATCTAGCTCCGATGTTGGCGGCGCCCCTTTGGGCCCGGCTGACTGTCGCGCCCAAGGTGCACTGCAAAACTGAATGGACCGTTCCTAAGCCGCCAGTCCTACCCTTCAACGGCTCGAGCCCGGAATCACATCGCCTTTCCGTTGGTGACAGGCGAACCTGTCCCTACCCCTTCTTCTTCGCGTCGGCGCGGGCGGCCCGGAAATCCATCGCCCACCCGTCCTTCACGACCTGCCGGCTACGGGCGATGGCGAGGGCATCCGCGGGAACATCCGAGGTGATGACCGCGCCGGTGCCCACATAGGCGCCCGCCCCGATCGTCACCGGCGCCACGAGCGCGGAGTTGACGCCGATGAAGGCGCCGGCACCGATTTCGGTACGGTACTTGGAGAAGCCATCGTAATTGCAGGTGATGGTGCCGGCCCCGAGATTGGCACCCGCGCCCACATGGGCGTCGCCCACGTAGGAGAGGTGGTTCACCTTGGCGCCGCTCTCGATATGGGCGGCTTTGGTCTCCACGAAATTGCCGATGCGCACGCCCGCCTCCAGCCGCGTGCCGGGCCGCAGCCGCGCATAGGGGCCGATGGAGACGCCGGGCTCCAGATGCGCGCCTTCCAGATGGCAGAAGGCGTGGATCACCACGTCGTCACCCACGGTCACGCCGGGCCCGAACACCACGTTGGGCTCCACGATCACGTCGCGGCCGAGCACCGTGTCGGCAGAGAAGAACACCGTCTCGGGCGCGATCAGAGTCACCCCCTCCGCCATGGCGGCAAGGCGCAGGCGCTGCTGCAGGATGGCCTCGGCCTCCGCCAGCTGGATGCGGCTGTTGACGCCGGCCACCTCGTCCGCGTCCGCCTTCGCAGCGACGGCCGAGCGGCCGTCGCCGCGGGCGATCTCCACGGCGTCGGTGAGATAATATTCGCCCTTTGAATTGGCGTTGCCGATCCGGTCGAGGATGGAGAGGGCATCCTCGCCGGCGAGGGCCATCAGGCCGGCATTGCAGAAGCGGATGGCCTTCTCCGCCGTGGTGGCGTCCTTCTCCTCGCGGATGGCGACGAGCTCGTCGCCGGAGGTGACGAGGCGGCCATAGCCGGTGGGGTCTTCCGGCTCGAAACCGAGCGCGGCGACGGCGGCGCCTTCGGCCAGCGGCGCGCGCAGGCGGGCCAGCGTTTCGGGACGCACCAGCGGGGTGTCGGCATAGAGCACGAGCACGTCGTCGGCGCCCTCGGCCAGCGCGGCGCGGGCGGCGAGCACGGCGTGGGCGGTGCCGAGGCGCTCGGTCTGCACGAACACTTTAGCGTCGGGCACGATGCGCGTCGCCTCGGCCGCCACATCCTCGCGGCCAGGGCCGACGACCACGGCGGTGCGGGTGGCGCCGGCGGCGCGGGTCGCCGCCAGCACATGGTGAAGCATGGTGCGGCCGGCGACCTTGTGGAGCACCTTGGGGAGGCGCGACTTCATGCGCGTCCCTTCCCCGGCGGCGAGCACCACCACGAGCAGGCTCCGGTCACTCATCGCGATTCCTCCGCGGCGCAGTTGTCCCGCCCCCATTACCCCGCCGCTGCATCAAGCGGAAGCGGGGAGGAGGCGAGACGCAGGCGCGCCGCCGATCGCGAGTGTCA
>JAYSCE010000503.1:0-3258 GCA_041915035.1 Xanthobacter sp. | reverse complement strand
TGGAGAGAAGCGTGCGCCTGCTCGTTGTTGAGGACGACCCCGATCTCAATCGCCAGCTCACCAAGGCGCTGACCGACGCCGGCTATGTCGTCGATCGGGCCTTCGACGGGGAGGAGGGGCATTATCTCGGCGACAACGAGCCCTATGACGCCGTGGTGCTCGACATCGGCCTGCCGAAGAAGGACGGCATCTCGGTGCTGGAGGCCTGGCGCCGCAACGGCCGCACCATGCCGGTCCTGATCCTCACCGCACGCGACCGCTGGAGCGACAAGGTGCAGGGCTTCGACGCCGGCGCCGACGATTATGTCGCCAAGCCCTTCCACATGGAGGAGGTGCTGGCCCGCCTGCGCGCACTGCTGCGCCGCGCCACCGGCCACGCCTCCAGCGAGATGTCCTGCGGTGCGGTACGGCTCGATACCCGCTCCGGCCGCGTGACGGTGGACGGCAATCCGGTCAAGCTCACGTCCCACGAATATCGCCTGCTCTCCTACCTCATGCACCATGCGGGGCGGGTGGTGTCGCGCGGGGAGCTGGTCGAGCATCTGTACGACCAGGATTTCGACCGCGACTCCAACACCATCGAGGTCTTCGTCGGCCGCCTGCGCAAGAAGCTGGACTGCGACGTGATCCAGACCGTGCGCGGCCTCGGCTATCTGCTCGCGGCGCCAGAGGAGCCGCGCTGAGATGGCGGCCTCCTGACATGCCGGCTGCCTGACATGGCCGCGAACGCCGCGCGGCCGCCGGAATACACGCCCGGCTCCCTGGCCTTCCGTCTCGTGCTCTCCGCCATGGCCATCACCGTGGTGGTGCTGCTGGTGGTGGGGCTCGTGCTCGCCTCCCTCTACCGCAGTTCCGCCGAGCGTGCGTTCGACCGGCAGCTCGATATCTATCTGAAGATCATCGTCGCCGACGTCGCCAACGCGCCCGAGCGCCTGCCCGATCCGGCGGCGCTGGCCGATCCGCTCTTCGCCTTCCCCAATTCCGGCTGGTACTGGCAGATCGCGCTGAAGTCCGGCGACCAGCTTGAGCGGCGCACCTCGCGCTCGCTGGTGGGGGCCAGCCTGCCGCTGCTCGCCGAGCAGGGCATCCGTGGCCGTCCCGGGCTCATGCGGCAGGGGTATGCGACCGGGCCGGGCGGCGTCGCCTTGCGCGTGGTGGAGCGCGACGTGGACCTCGGCACCGACGCCCATTACGTGGTCTCTGTGGCCGCGGTGGCGTCCGATCTCGAAGCCGAGATATCCGCCTTCAACCTCTCGCTGGCGGCGACGCTCGTGGTGCTGGCCTGCGCCTTCCTGCTGGTCGTCATCGTGCAGGTGCGGTTCGGGCTGAAGCCGCTCACCCGCATCTCGGAGGCGCTCTCGGATGTGCGTTCCGGCAAGGCCGAGCGGCTGGAGGGCACGTACCCCATCGAGATCGTGCCGCTGGTGCGGGAGGTGAATGCCCTCATCGACGCCAACCACGAGATCGTGGAGCGCGCCCGCACCCATGTGGGCAACCTCGCCCACGCCCTCAAGACCCCCCTTTCCGTGCTGATGAACGAGGCCGGCACTCGCGACGACCCGCTCGCCATGCGGGTGCGCGACCAGGCCGGCGTGATGCGGGACCAGGTGGCCCACCATCTGGAGCGCGCCCGCATGGCGGCCCGCATCTCGGTGGTGGCGAGCGTGTGCGAGGTGACGCCGGTCATCACCTCGCTGGCCCGCACCATGGAGAAGATCCACCGCACCAAGGATCTCGCCATCGACGTCCACATTCCGGAGGACGTGCATTTCCGCGGCGAGCAGCAGGATCTCGAGGAGATGTTCGGCAATCTCATCGACAATGCCTGCAAATGGGCCTCCTCCCGGGTGGAAGTGGAAGTTCTGGTGGAGCGGCCGCGCACCTCCGGCGACCGGGTCTACTTCCACGTCACCATCGACGATGACGGTCCGGGCCTCGATCCCGCGCGGCGGGTGGATGTGGGGCGGCGCGGGCGGCGGCTCGATGAATCCAAGCCCGGCTCCGGGCTCGGCCTCTCCATCGTCCATGAGCTGGCCCTGCTCTACGGCGGGCGGTTCGAGTTGAGCTCGGCCCCCATCGGCGGCCTCCGAACCGAGCTGGTGCTGCCGGCCGCCGCGGCGCCGCCCCCACCCACCTAACGTTTCGGGATGGCGCAGCCCGGGGGGTGACACCGTGGCGCCACAGGCTGCGGCAAACCGTCTTCACAGTGAGGCTTGCGGCGCCTAAGAGAGCCCGTCAGCCTCTTTGTCGCCCCAATCGGTGATCCGATGGGCTGGTCTGAGCGTTGATGACGTGCACGGGCATTTGCCCGGGTCCGTCCTGCCCGTTGTTCTGCCCGAGGCCTGTTCATGTTCGTCCGCGTGTTCCGCGTCGCTCCCGCATCCGCAGCGGTCCTCGCCCTTGCGCTCGGCGGGTGCGCGACCGACAACACGGGCAACAAGGCAACCGCGGCGCTCGCGGCCCTCCCCACGGCGCCGGTGATGTCGGGCACGGTGTCTGGCGGGCTCATCAGCGGCGGCATCGGCAACGGGCTCGACGATGGCGACCGGCAGCGCGCCTACGACGCCGAGATTTCGGCGCTGGAGACGGGCGGCCCCGGCTATCCCATCGGCTGGAAGGGCGACGGCAACGCGCGCGGGACGGTCATCGCCGGCCCGCCCTACAACCGCGCCGGCTACCAGAGCTGCCGCGACTATTCCCACACCATCTATATCGACAATCGTCCCCAGATCGCCCGCGGCGCCGCCTGCCGCACGGCGGACGGCCGCTGGCAGCCGGTGACCTGATCGGCGCGGCGGAGGCGCCCGCCGCCTGAGGCGGTGCGGGCGTGGAAAGCGGGGACAGGATTCTGGGACAGGCTTCGCGGCGGCCTGAGGCGCGCCGCGGTCGGCCGGGCGCCTCAGTAGGACATGAGCAGGGGAACCTTGCAGTCCTCCAGCAGCGACTCGGTGACCCCTCCCAGCACCCATTCGCGGATGCGCGAGTGGTTGAAGGCGCCCATGACGATAAGGTCGGCGCCGATCAGCCCGGCCTGCTCGCGCAGGGTCTCGGCGACGCCATCCGGGCTCACCACCAGATTCTTCACCTCCACATGGACGCCGTGGCGGGCAAGATGGGGCGCCAGCTCGGCGCCGGGCACCTCATGCGCCAGTTCCTTTTCCGAGCCGATGGCAAGCACCTCCACCGAAGCGGCGGACTTGAGGATGCCCATGGCGTCGTTGACGGCCCGCGTTGCCCGCACGCTGGCATCCCAGGCGA
>JAYSCE010000502.1:0-3284 GCA_041915035.1 Xanthobacter sp. | reverse complement strand
TCGCGGCCGTGAAGGCTCCCGGCTTCGGCGATCGCCGCAAGGCGATGCTTGAGGATATCGCCATCCTCACCGGCGGCACCGTGATCTCCGAGGACCTCGGCATCAAGCTCGAGAACGTCACCCTCGCCCAGCTTGGCCGCGCCAAGAAGGTCATCCTCGAGAAGGAAAAGACCACCATCGTGGACGGCGTCGGCGAGAAGGCCGACATCGAGGCCCGCGTGAACCAGATCAAGGCGCAGATCGAGGAGACCACCTCGGACTACGACCGCGAGAAGCTCCAGGAGCGTCTGGCCAAGCTCGCGGGCGGCGTCGCGGTGATCCGCGTCGGCGGCTCGACCGAGGTCGAGGTGAAGGAGAAGAAGGACCGCGTTGACGACGCGCTCAACGCCACCCGCGCTGCGGTGGAAGAAGGCATCGTCCCCGGCGGCGGCGTCGCCCTGCTCCGCGCCAAGGCGGCGGTGGAGAAGGTCACCTCCGACAACGCCGACATCAAGGCCGGCATCAAGATCGTCCTGCGCGCCCTCGAGGCCCCCATCCGCCAGATCGCCGAGAATTCCGGCGTGGAAGGCTCCATCGTGGTGGGCAAGGTGCAGGAGTCCAACGATCCGTCCTTCGGCTTCAACGCCCAGACGGAAGAGTATGTGGACATGATCGCCGCCGGCATCGTCGATCCGGCCAAGGTCGTGCGCACCGCCCTCCAGGACGCCGCCTCCATCGCGGCCCTGATCGTCACCACCGAGGCGCTCGTCGCCGAGCTGCCGAAGAAGGACTCCGGCATGCCCGCGATGCCCGGCGGCGGCATGGGCGGCATGGGCGGCATGGATTTCTGATCCATCCACCGGTCCAGAAATGAGAGAGGGCGCGGCCGAAAGGCTGCGCCCTTTTCTTTTGCCGTCCCCCGGACTAGCGACACCGCAGGTGGAGCACCGATCCGGGTTCAGCGCGAAACTCCCGCGCAGCGGGAGGCAATGCCTGAGAGGGTCGGGGTAAACAAGCGCCTGCGGCGAACTCTGCGCTGGGTCCCGGCTCGCATTCCGCTGGCGCTGCATGCGTCCGGGACGGGAGGGCGGCCCAAACCGCCGTCGCCCTCCGACTTGATCGGAGGGCCCATCCCTTCGCCTGAGCGGGCAGCCCAAGCGCAGAACAAACGTCACCATGGGTCCTCCGATCAAGTCGGAGGACGACGGCGATATTGGTTCTGTGCCCCGGACAAGCGACGGCACAGCCGGAGCGCCGATCCGGGGTCCAGCGCACGAGTTCTCGCGTAGCGGCAATGCGCCCCTCTCCCCTCGCGGGAGAGGGAGTGCCTAATCCTCACGTCCCGCAGAACGTCCGATACCCCTCCATGGACGGCGGCAGACCCGCATACGCTGCGAAGTCCGGCTGCTCCTCATAGGGATGCGCCAACACCGTGTTCAGCCGCTCGAAGGGGCCAAGGTCGCCGCGCTCGATGGCGGCGGCGATGACCTCTTCCACCAGATGGTTGCGGGGGATGAAGAGCGGGTTCACCGCATCCATCCCGGCGCGGATCTCGGCACCGGATCGGCCAGTCTCGGCGAGGCGCGCGCGCCAGCGTTCGGCCCAGGTATCGAAGGCCGGCCGGTCGAGGAACAGGTCGCGCACCGGCCCGCCCGCGTCCGCGTCCTCCGCCAGTGCGCCGAGGCGGCGGAAGGTGAGGGTGAAGTCGGCCCTGGAGCCGATCATCACGTTGAGGAGGTCGTGGGCGAGGGCCACGTCCTGTTCGCCCGCCTCCGGCAGGCCGATCTTGGCGGCAAGCCCAGCGTGGTAGGCCGCATAGAAGCGCTTCGGGAAGGTGCCGAGCGCCGCGTTGGCGGCGGCGATGGCGGCTTCCCGGTCCTCACCCATGATGGGGATGAGGCATTCGGCGAAGCGGGCGAGGTTCCAGTGGGCGATGTCCGGCTGGTTGCCATAGGCATAGCGCCCCATCTCGTCGATGGAGGAGAAGACCGTGTTGGGGTCGTAGGCGTCCATGAAGGCGCAGGGGCCGTAGTCGATGGTCTCACCCGAGACCGACATGTTGTCCGTGTTCATCACCCCATGGATGAAGCCCACGCACAGCCAGCGCGCCACCAGCGCCGCCTGCCGGCCGATCACGCCGTCGAGCAGAGCGAGATAGGGGTTCTCGACCCCCACGAGGTCGGGATAGTGGCGGGCGAGGGTGTAGTCGGCGAGCTGCTTTACAGCATCGAAGCTCTTGCGCGCGGCGAAGAACTGGAAGGTGCCGATGCGGATGTGGCTCGCCGCCACCCGCGCCAGCACGCCGCCCGGCAGCGCGCGATCGCGCACCACGGCTTCGCCCGTGGTGACGGCCGCCAGCGCCCGCGTCGTGGGGATGCCGAGCGCCGCCATGGCCTCGCTGACGATATATTCCCGCAGCACCGGCCCGAGCGCGGCGCGCCCGTCGCCCCGGCGGGAGAAGGGCGTGGGGCCGGAGCCCTTCAGCTGGATATCGCGGCGCAGACCGTCCCGGCCCACCACCTCGCCGAGGAGGATGGCGCGGCCATCGCCCAGCTGCGGCGAGAAATGGCCGAACTGGTGCCCGGCATAAGCGAGCGCGATGGGCTCCGCCCCTTCCGGTACGGCGAGACCGGCGAACACCGCCACGCCTTCAGGCGTCGAGAGGTCGGCGGGGTCGAGGCCGAGCAGTTCGGCGAGGGCGGTGTTCACCTTCACCAGGGCCGGCGCCTCCACCGGGGTGGGGAGGACGGGCGCGTAGAAGCCGGCGAGGTCGCGGGCGTAGGAATTGTCGAACGGGAAGGCGGGGCCCGCCGTCGGGGTCGGCTGCGTGGTGGTCATTGCGGCAATCTCCGCCGGGCTCGAAAAGGGGCAGTCCCGGACCGAACGATGGGAAAAGGGTGCCGGGTTCATCCCGACCTGTCCAGATTTGCGGTGTCGCTCCCAGCGCCGCGCGGGCTTTGGGCGTTGCGTTCGCTCAATCGCCGCGTGGGCTTAGGCCACCGCGTACAGTGGATGCTCGCGCCGCAATTCCTCCTGCAGCACCTCCTCCACCTTCTGCAGCGCCGGCGGGCGGGCGCCGGGGCGGGTGTAGAGCAGGAATTCCATGTCCGGCAGCGCCGCGCGGTCGAGGTCGGCGACGATGGCGAGGTCGGGCCGAAGCGCCCGCGGCGAGCGCACGGTGACGCCCATGCCTGCCCCCACCGCCGCCATCAGGCCCGGCAGGCTGGGGCTGGTGAAGGCGATGCGGAATTGCCGCCCGGCGGCGTTCAGCGCGGCGATGGCCGCCGTCCGGCAGGAGCACGGAT
>JAYSCE010000501.1:0-3304 GCA_041915035.1 Xanthobacter sp. | reverse complement strand
GCCTTTGGGCGCGGACGGCTCCAGCCCGCTGGCACAGGGCGGCATCGCCGCCAGCGTCGGGGCGGACGACGACGACGCCCTCCACCTTGCCGACACGCTGGCGGCGGGCGACGGGCTCTGCGATGCCGAGGCGGCGCGGCGCATCCTCTCCGCCGGGCCTGACGCCATCGCCGCGCTGGAGCGCCTCGGCGTGCGCTTCGACCGCGACGCGGACGGCGGGCTATTGCTCGGCCTCGAGGCAGCCCACAGCCGGCGCCGCATCGTCCATGCGGACGGCGACGGTACGGGGCGGGAGCTGGTCCGCGCTTTGTCGGAAGCCGCGCGCGCCTGCCCCTCCATCACGCTGGTCGAAGGCGAGGCGCGGCGCATCCTGATGCGCGACGGCGAGGTCTGCGGCCTGCTCGTGGCCACGGCGGAGGGCGCGCGCGTGCTCGCCACGCGCCGCCTCGTGCTGGCGACGGGCGGTGTCGGCGCGCTCTATGAGCACACGACCAATCCCGTCGCCTCCTGGGGCGTGGGAATCGCGCTGGCCGCGGAGGCCGGGGCGGAACTGGCGGACCTCGAATTCGTGCAATTCCACCCCACGGCGCTGGCCACGCCCGCCCGCCCGCTCCCGCTCATCAGCGAGGCGGTGCGCGGGGAAGGCGCGCTTATCGTCGACGGCAGCGGCCAGCGCAGTCTGGAGGGTGTGCCGGGCCAGGAGCTGGCGCCGCGCGATGTCGTCGCCCGGGCCGTCTGGCGTGAAGTGGTGGCGGGCCGTGAGGTGTTCCTCGATGCCCGCGCCAGCCTCGGCGCGCGCTTTTCCGCCCGCTTCCCGCAGGTGGCGGCGGGCTGCCGCGCCGCCGGTATCGATCCGGCCACCGACCTCGTGCCCATCCGCCCCGCCGCGCACTACCACATGGGCGGCATCGCCGTGGACGCACACGGCCGCAGCACCCTCCCCGGCCTCTGGGCGGCGGGCGAATGCGCGGCCACCGGCCTGCACGGCGCCAACCGCCTCGCCTCAAACTCCCTGCTGGAAGCGGTGGTGTGCGGGCGGGAGGTGGCCCAGAGCATTGCCGGGCAGGCGGCGGGCCGCGCCATCCTTCCCGCCCCGTCCGCTTTGCCCCCGGCGGCGGATGCTGCTCCGGCCCGCGCCATCGTCTCCCGTCTCGTCGGCGTCACCCGCGATGCGGAGGGGCTGACGAGCGCACTCCAGCGCCTGCTGCCTTTGGCCGAAAGCGCGACCCCCGCCGCCGCGCCCGCCCGTGTCGGCCTGATGATGGCGGCCTCCGCCCTCGCCCGCACCGAAAGCCGCGGCGCCCATGCGCGCACCGACTTTCCTCAGACCGCGCCGGTGGCCCGGCGCTCCCGCATCACCCTCGCCGAAGCGCGCGCCGCCGCACGAAGCGTGCGCGTGCCCGACCTCGCCTTCGCCTGAACATTACGGAGCCGCCATGGCCGCCCTCGACCCGCTCCCCGAACTGATGGTGGAGCCCATCGTTCGCGCCGCGCTGCTGGAAGATCTCGGCCGCGCCGGGGACATCACCACCGATGCGGTGGTGCCGGCCGGACACGTCAGCCGCCTCGTGCTCGCCGCCCGTCAGGACGGCGTGGTGGCCGGGCTCGACTGCGCCCGCATCGCCTTCCGGCTGTTGAACCCGGAGGTGCGCTTCACACCCGTGGTGGCGGACGGCTCGCGCGTCGGGCCGGGCACGGTGCTGGCAGAGGTGGAAGGCCCCTCGCGCGCGCTGCTCACCGGCGAGCGCACCGGCCTCAATCTCGCCTGCCGCCTCTCCGGCATCGCCACGGCCACCGCCTCGCTGGCGGAGGCGGTGGCGGGCCACAAGGCGCAGATCGTCTGCACCCGCAAGACCACGCCCGGCCTGCGCGCGCTGGAGAAATACGCCGTGCGCGCCGGCGGTGGCGCCAACCACCGCTTCGGCCTCGATGATGCGGTGCTGGTGAAGGACAACCACGTCGCCATCGCCGGCTCGGTGGCCGAGGCGGTGAAGCGCGTGCGCGCCCGCGCTGGTCACATGGTGAAGGTCGAGGTGGAGGTGGACACCCTCGCCCAGCTCGAGGAACTGCTGACCCTCGGCGCCGACGCGGTGCTGCTCGACAACATGACCCCCGCCGCCCTCGCCGAGGCGGTGCGCATGGTCGGCGGGCGGATGCTCACCGAGGCCTCCGGCCGGGTGAACCGCGAGACGGCGCCGGCCATCGCCGCGTCGGGCGTGGATCTCATCTCCGTAGGCTGGCTGACCCACAGCGCGCCCATCCTCGACATCGGACTCGACTGGGTGGGCTGAACAGAAAACGGCCGGGCGACCGCCCGGCCGTCGGTATTGAGAAAGAGACGCTCAGGCCTTCGGCCAGTTCCGCACGTCCACGAAATGGCCGGCGATGGCCGCCGCCGCCGCCATGGCCGGCGAGACGAGGTGGGTGCGGCCCTTGAAGCCCTGGCGGCCCTCGAAGTTGCGGTTCGAGGTCGAAGCGCAACGCTCGTGTGGCTTCAGCTTGTCGGGGTTCATGGCGAGGCACATCGAGCAGCCGGGCTCGCGCCATTCGAAACCGGCGTCCTTGAAGATCACGTCGAGACCCTCGGCCTCGGCCTGTTCCTTCACGAGGCCCGAACCGGGGACGACCATGGCGTTGACGCCCGGCGCGACCTTCCTGCCGGCGACAACCTTGGCGGCAGCGCGCAGGTCCTCGATGCGGCCATTGGTGCAGGAGCCGAGGAAGACGCGCTCGACCGTGATGTCGGTGATCTTCGTGCCGGGCTCGAGGCCCATGTACTCGAGCGCGCGCCACTTGCTGGCCCGCTTGTTGGGGTCCTGGATGTCGTCGGGGTTCGGCACGACGCCGTTGACCGAGATCACGTCCTCGGGCGAGGAGCCCCAGGAAACGATCGGCGGGAGCTTGGCGGCGTCGAGGATCACGACCTTGTCGTAGACAGCGTCATCGTCTGACTTCAGGGTCTTCCAGTACTCGAGCGCCATGTCGAAGGCCTCGCCCTTGGGGGCGCGGGGCTTGTCCTTGACATAGGCGAACGTCTTTTCATCCGGGGCGATCAGGCCAGCGCGGGCGCCGCCCTCGATGGTCATGTTGCAGACAGTCATGCGGCCTTCCATCGACAGCGAGCGGATAGCCTCGCCCGCGAACTCGATGACGTGGCCGGTGCCCCCGGCGGTGCCGATCTCGCCGATGATGGCGAGGATGATGTCCTTGGCGGTGACGCCGGGAGGCAGCTGGCCGTCGACACGCACCAGCATGTTCTTCGCCTTCTGCTGGATCAGCGTCTGGGTGGCGAGCACGGGCTCGA
>JAYSCE010000500.1:0-3305 GCA_041915035.1 Xanthobacter sp. | reverse complement strand
AATATCTCTTCTGCGTTTTTGTTTTCAGCTCGTTTTTCACCGATCCTCACTCGTGTTGCACCTTGAGGTCCTCGAGCGGCGTGCCGTCGAGGCAATCGAGGCCGCGCACCAACGCCTTGTGGCCTTCCACGCCCACGAGCCGGACCACTGAGGATGCGATGGGATTGGGCCGTACGGGCGACCGTAGCGCGAAGGTGCCGCGGGTGGCGCCGTCGCGCGGGCTCTGGAGGACGAGGTCGCGGCGCGCCCGGTCCATCCAGTAGAGCACCTGCAGGCGCGGGCAGTCGGCGACGCCTGTCAGCGCATCCGCCCAGCGGGCATCGATCTCCAGGGTGCAGACCGGTCCCTCATCCGGGTCCCCCCGGCGCGGACAGGTGGCGCGGACCGTCCAGGGCGTGCGGATGCGGCCGATGAAATAGAGCCCCGCGTCGAAACGCTCCGGCAGTGCGACGCTGGTCTCGCCGGGCCGGATGTCGTCGTCAATGGGGCCGGCGGGGGCGATCTCGATCATGGGTGGAAATCCTTCGGAGCCGCGTCAGCATAAGCTTCGCGTCCGCGCGCTCAAAGGCGGCATCGAGCGCAGTCGCGCGCGGCGTGCCCGCGCATTAGGATGGCCCCCCACCCCTCCGGAGTCCCCCATGCTGCCCTCCCGCGACATCGCGCGCCTCATCGAGATCATGGCGGCCTTGCGCACGCCGGGCACCGGTTGCCCGTGGGATCTGGAGCAGACCTTCGCAACTATCGCGCCCTACACGCTGGAAGAGGCCTATGAGGTGGCGGACGCTATCGCCCGCGCCGATCTGCCGGACCTGAAGGAGGAACTGGGCGACCTGCTGCTGCAGGTCGTCTTCCACGCCCGGCTCGCGGAAGAGGAAGGCGCCTTTGCCTTCCCCGACGTGGTGGAAGCCATCACCACCAAGCTGGTGCGGCGGCACCCCCATGTGTTCGGCGATGCCCGCGATCTCTCGCCCGAAGCGGTGAAGGGCCTCTGGGCCGAGATCAAGGCTGAGGAGAAGGCCGAGCGTGCTGCCGCCCGCGCCGCCGCCGGGTTGTCGCCGGAAGAGGGCGGAAAGGGCGCTCTCTCGGGCGTCGCCCTGCCCCTCCCTGCCCTCACCCGCGCCTTGAAGCTTCAGGAAAAGGCGAGCCGCGTGGGCTTCGACTGGAATGATGCGCGGCAGGTGCTGGCCAAGATCCGCGAGGAGACCGAGGAGGTCTCGCAGGCCCTCGATTCCGGCGGCACGGAGGCCATCCGCGACGAGATGGGCGACCTGCTGTTTGCCGTGGTGAACCTCGCGCGCCACGCCGGCGTCGATCCCGAGACGGCGCTGCGGGGCACCAATGAAAAGTTTACGCGGCGCTTTGGCCATGTGGAGGCCCAGCTCGCCCAGGCTGGCCGCCGGCCGCAGGACGCCAGCCTGGACGAGATGGAAGCCCTTTGGCAGGACGCCAAGCGTCTTGAGAAACCGAGCACGCGCGCAGCCGAATAGGCGCGCGGCCTCACATGGTGTGGACCCGCCGTGCGCCGAAGCGTCGGGCGACAAGACCGGCGCGCTCGGGCGGGATGCGCAGGGCTACCTGCAGCACACCATCCTCGCCACTGGAGCGCTCCAGCACCTCGCCGTGACGATAGAGCCAGCCGAGCCCTTCGCCGTCCTCGGCCGCGAGCGTGACGGAGAGCGTCACGCGCCCGGAGGTGATGCGCCGCTCGATGACGCCCAGGAGGTCGTCCGTCCCCTCCCCGGTCAGGGCCGAGACGGCGACCGGCGCCTCGGCACCCGCACGAAGGGTCTGGTTCTGGACCTGCTCGCGCGCCTCGGGTGAAAGCCGGTCGATCTTGTTCCACACCTCGATGACGCGGCCACCGTCCTTCACCTCGACGCCCAGGTCTTCCAGCACGTCGGCCACATCCGCCGCCTGCGCCTCGGTGTCGGGATGGGAGATATCGCGGACGTGCAGGATCAGGTCCGCCTCCAGCACCTCTTCCAGCGTCGCGCGGAAGGCGGCGACGAGTTGGGTCGGGAGTTCGGAGATGAATCCCACGGTGTCGGAGAGGATGATGCGGGTGCCGTGCGGCAGGTCCACCGCCCGAAGGGTCGGATCGAGTGTCGCGAACAGCAGGTCCTTGGCCATCACCTCGGCACGGGTGAGCCGGTTGAACAGCGTGGACTTGCCGGCGTTGGTGTAGCCCACCAGCGCAACGATGGGATAGGGCACGCGCTTGCGGCTGGCGCGGTGCAGGCCGCGCGTGCGCTTCACCTGCTCCAGTTCCTTCTCGATGCGCACGATGCGTTCGCCGATGAGCCGGCGGTCCGCCTCGATCTGTGTCTCGCCCGGGCCGCCGAGGAAGCCGAAGCCGCCGCGCTGGCGTTCGAGATGGGTCCAGGAGCGCACCAGCCGGGAGCGCTGGTAATTGAGGTGGGCAAGCTCCACCTGCAGCGCGCCTTCCTTGGTGCGGGCGCGCATGCCGAAGATTTCAAGGATCAGCGCAGTGCGGTCCACCACCTTGGTAGACCACGCCTTTTCCAGGTTGCGCTGCTGCACGGGCGACAAAGCGGCATCGAAGAAGACGAGATCCACATGCTCGGCCTTCACCACGTCCGCCAGCTCTTCCACCTTGCCGGTGCCGAGATATGTCGCGGGGCGGATCTCCGAGAGGGAGATAAGGCCCGAGAAGACCACGTTCAGCTCGATGGCGGCGGCGAGGCCCACGGCTTCGTCGAGGCGTGCCTCGGGGCTGCGCCGCTCCGGCGCGCCTCCCCTGCCCCGACGGCTCACCACCGGGGTCACGACGGCGCAACGCACGGCCGGTGCACGGCGGTCAATGCCGCCGCGCGTGGGCTCTTGGGTGCTGTCGTGGGTGGGGCTTTCTGAATCCATCCCGGATTCGGGCAGCAGCGCCTCATGTTCGCCGGGGATCAGAATATCCTCCCCGGCGTCGATGGCACCTTCAACCGTGCGGCCTGCGAGCTTGGACGTTGCCGTCTTCGATGTGTCTGCCTTGGACTTTGAACGTCCGCCCGCCTTCTTCCCGCTTTGATGCTCCACGCTTAGGCCTTTTCTCCCCCATCGTCCGTGGGATCGAACAACTGGACCGGGTGACCCGGCATGATGGTGGAAATGGCGTGCTTGTAAACCAGCTGGGAATGACCGTCCCGGCGCAGGAGCACGCAGAAATTATCGAACCAGGTAACGACGCCCTGCAATTTCACCCCGTTCACCAGGAAAATCGTGAGGGGAGTCTTGTTCTTGCGGACGTGATTGAGAAAAGTGTCTTGGAGATTTTGTGTCCGTTCCGCCGCCATTTT
>JAYSCE010000499.1:0-3307 GCA_041915035.1 Xanthobacter sp. | reverse complement strand
TCACCGGCGACCGCGCCCATTCCACCGAGGCCCGCGTCGCCGCCTTCAAGGCGGCCCTGAACGACGGCAGCGACGCCGCCGCCTTCGCCGATCCCCGGCTCGACGAAGCCATGGACCTGTGCGTGTCCTGCAAGGCCTGCAAGAAGGAATGCCCGAGCGCCGTGGACATGACGCTCATCAAGACCGAGTACCTGGCGCAACGGCACGAGATCAAGGGCGTGCCCCTGCGCACACGTCTCTTCGGCGGGGTGCCGGAATGGACCGGCCGCCACCGCCGCCTGCTGCGCCTCGCCATTCTCCTGCGCAACCGCGTGCCGCTGATGGCCCGCCTCGCCGAGCGCCTCCTCGGCATTACCGCCCGCCGCCCCATTCCAGAGCCGGCGCCCGTCGCGTATGTCCCGCCGCCCGCCGCGCCGCATCTGGCGGAACGGGGCGACGTGATCCTGTTCGTGGATACCTTCTGCCACCATTTCGAGCCGGAGGTGGCGGAGGCCGCGCGCGAGGTGCTGACCTTCGCCGGCTACCGCGTGCGGATCGCCAAGCCCGATCCCTCCGACGCCGAGCCCGACCGGCCCCTGTGCTGCGGCCGGACGTACCTGACCACCGGCATGGTGGAGAAGGCGCGCAGCGAGGGACAGCGCGTGCTCGCCGCCTTCGAGAGCGAGATCGCCGCCGGCACGCCCATCATCGGCCTCGAGCCCTCCTGCCTGCTCTCGCTGCGCGACGAGCTCTACAGCCTCGGCCTCGGCCCGAAGATCGGCGCGTTGGGCAAGCAGCTCTATCTGTTCGAGGAATTCCTCGCCCGCGAGCACCAGAACCGGGGGCTGCGGCTGAAGCTGAAGGCGCTTCCCGGCGCCAAGGGGGTGCTGCACGGCCACTGCCACCAGAAGGCGTTCGGCGTGATGAAGGCCACGCGCAAGGTGCTCTCCTTCATCCCCGGGTTCTCCTACGACATCGTGGAGACGAGTTGCTGTGGCATGGCCGGCAGCTTCGGGCTGGAGGCGGAGCATTATGATGCTTCCATGCAGATGGCCGAGATCGCCCTGCTGCCGGCCATGCGCGCCGCGCCGGGGGACGCGCCGCTGATCGCCAACGGCTTTTCCTGCCGCCACCAGATCGAGCACGGGTCAGGCCGCAAGGCCCGCCACATCGCGCTGCTGATCCGGGATGCGCTGGACCGGGATTGAGGCACAGGGGTAGTGACCACGGGGAAAAGCTTTATCGGCGACGCTGCGCCAGCTATCTATGGGGCGTAATCGTCGGCCCGGTGCGCGAACCATCGGCCTCAGTGTGAGCGCCCCCATGAACGCCATCACCTCGCTGAAGTCCTTCATCCTCGACCGGGTCGAGATGATCGGCGCCCCCTTCTATACCGACGCCCACCGCCTCTCGGTGCCCGAGGACGACCCCCACGACACCCTCGCCGCCGGCGCCGCGGACGACCATGACCCGGCCGACGGGCAGTCCTTCGCCATCGACTATGTGGACCATGCGGGCAATGTCAGCCACCGCCGCATCTCCGTGTGGGCTGTGCAGCGCAATGTGGAGGGCGTGCCCATCCTCATCGCCAAATGCCACGAGCGGCAGGCGGCGCGCGCCTTCCGGGTGGACCGCATCACCGCGGTGACCGACCTCGACGGCGCAAAACGCGAGCCGCTGTCGCGCTTCTTCTACGAGACCTTCGGCTTCATCTGGCCGAAGGACGCCGAGGTGGTCGCCCCCGAGGAGCCCGAGGACCAGCGCTGGGACCGCATCCGCATGGTCATCCGCAAGGCCGGCATCACGCTCCTTGCCGCGCTGGCGCGCGCGGACCGGGAGATCGGCGCGGCGGAGGTGGAGGAAATGGTTTTCTTCTGCGAGCGTGCCTGCGCCGCCGAGGAGATCGACCTGACCGGCGCCGAGCGCGAGCGCCTCGCCGCCTGGGTCGCCCGCCTGCGGCCGACGCCCGAGTCGGTGGAGTCTTCCCTCGACACCCTGTTCGAGAGCGGCACCGAAGCCATCGCCACCCTGCTCAAGGCCGGCATGCGCGTCATCAGCGCCGATGGGTCGCTCAAGGACGCTGAGGCGGAGATGCTCGACGCCTTCTGCTACGCGCTGACGGGCCGCCACGTCAGATAAGGTTAACCGAAAGCCGAGGCGCGGCGGCACCATATGGCCGCGCCTGCGTTGTCCTCCCAAACCATCCGGAGGACATGATGCCGTCTGCCCGCCCGACCCGCTTCTTTCTCCCTGCGATAGCGGGGGTGTTCCTCGCCGGTACGCTGTTGAGCGGCGCTGCGCTGGCCCAGCAGGCCGCGCCGGCAGATCCCGTTCCGCCACGCCCCGCGCCCGCCGGAGCACCCGCCGCGCCTGCGACGCCGCCCGTGGTCTCGCCCAAGGTGGCGCCGCCTCTGGCCGCGCCCAAGCCCGAGGACGCACTGAAGGCGCGGGCGGAACAGACCGTCACCGAAGAAGCGCTCAAAGCCGCCGAGGCCGAGGCGCCGGAGGATGCCGAGCGCGCGGCCGCCTGCAAGGCCCATGCAATGGTGAAGCTCAAGGCCCGTTCGCCCTCCGTGGACGACATCTTCATCGACATGGACGGCCTCACCATCGCCAAGGCCGACGTGGCGGTGGGACAGGAGAAGATCACCGCCGTGCTGATGGGCGAGGCCTATATCAAGCGCGATCGCTCGGACAAGGCCCACCGTTTCCTCTGCCTCGTGGGCGAGAAGGACAAGGTGGTGATGACCTTCTTCACCGAGCGCTAGCCGTCTCGGCGGTAGACGTCCCGGCGATAGGTATCACGTCTCGACGAGGCCCGTCGTGTTGCCCGTGGCGGCCGAATCCGACCGGCCGTGGGGCTTGGCGAGATATTCGCTGGAGCGCATCTCGTGCAGGCGCGAGATGGTGCGGGCGAACTCGAACGCCTCGGCGCCGTCGGTGCCGAGATAGAGTTGCTCGGGCTCGGCGGCGGCCGAGGCGATGAGCTTCACGTTGGCGTCGTAGAGCGTGTCGATCAGCGAGATGAAGCGCTTCGCCTCGTTGCGCTGGTCCGGCCCGAGAATGGGGATGTGTTCCAGCACGATGGTGTGGAACAGCCGGGCGAGGCTGAGATAGTCCGGGTTCGGCCCCAGCGCCGCCTCGCACAGATTGGCGAAGGAAAAGCGCGCCGCGCCCTGCCCCATGGCGGGAATGGCGAGCTTGCGCCCCTTGAGCAGCATCTCCCCGGGCCGGCCGCCGGTGGGGCCGGCGAGCCGCCGCCACGCCGCCGCCACGGCCGCATCGGCGGCCGGCCCCAGCGGCGTGTGCCAGGTGCTCACGCCCTCCA
>JAYSCE010000498.1:0-3309 GCA_041915035.1 Xanthobacter sp. | reverse complement strand
CCTGCCCAAGGGCACGCCCGATGCGTGGATGGAGGCCTTCGCCGCCGGCCTCGGGGCCGATGCGGACGCCTTTTCCTGTCCCATCCTTGGCGGGGATACGGTGTCCACGCCCGGCCCCGTCACCATCACCATCACGGCGCTGGGCGCGGTGCCGAAGGGTGAGTTTGTGCCGCGCACCGGGGCACAGCCGGGCATGGCCATCTTCGTGTCCGGCACCATCGGCGACGCCGCTTTGGGCCTGAGACTTCGGCAGGACGGCGACGCGTCGGCCTTCGCCGGGCTGTCCGGCGAGCAGCGCGCGCATCTGCTGGATCGCTATCTGACCCCGCAGCCGCGCCTCGCGCTCGCCCAGGTGCTGCGGCGGCATGCGGCGTCCGCCATGGATGTGTCGGACGGGCTCGCTGGCGATCTCGCCAAGATGCTGGCGGCCTCCGGCTGCGGCGGGAAGGTGGAGGCGCGGCGTGTGCCTCTTTCGGCCGCTGCGGCTGCGGCGGTGAAGGCCGATCCCGGCCTGCTCGCGGTCGCCCTTTCGGGCGGCGATGATTACGAAATCCTCGCCTGCGTGCCCCATTCGGCTGTGCCGCTCTTCACCCTTGAGGCGGCGCAGGCCGGGGTGCCCGTGGCGCTCATCGGCGAGACGCGGGCGGGCGGCGGGCTCGACGTGACCAATGCCGGCGGCCATCCGCTCGACCTCGGCAGCGGCAACTACAGCCACTTCTGAAGGCCGCCCTCAGCCGAGCGCCACGAGCACAGCCCCGGCGGCGATGAGCGCGACCCCCAGCGCCGCCACCGCCGAGAGCTTCTCCCCCAGGAAGATCACCCCGAACACGGCGACCAGCACGACGCTGAGCTTGTCCACGGGCGCCACGCGGGCCGCATCGCCCATCTTCAGGGCCCGGAAGTAGCAGAGCCACGAGGCGCCGGTCGCAAGGCCCGAGAGTAGCAGAAAGAGCCATGTGCGCCCGGGCACATCGGCCACCGGCTGCCACGCCCCGCGTGCGAAGGCGATGGCGGCTACGAGTGCAAGGATCACGACGGTGCGGACAAGCGTCGCGAAGTCGGAATCCACGCCCGCCACGCCGACCTTGGCGAAAATGGCCGTGAGCGCGGCAAAGGCGGCCGAGAGGACGGCCCAGAAGAGCCAGGACGACCAGCCCACCATCACCGAGCCAATTTGAATCGAGCGGTCGAGATCAATGTCCGCACTTGCGACGCTCCTTGTTGGCCTCGCAGTCGGCGGACCACAATGCCTTGTCTACCATGCGCGGCGTCCACGTAACGCCGGAGCGGCGGCTGAGCTCCTCGGCGGCATCCCGATAGACCTGGATGACAAGGGCGGCTTCGGGCACGGAGAACCACATGTTTCCCGAGTTCCGCTCATATCGGTCGATCAGTTTGGCCAATCTGTCGCGGATATCACTGTTCTGGCATTGCTTGAAGGTGCCTATGACCCGCCTGTCCACGGTGCCGAAGTGCGTCGGGAACATGAGCGATAGCACCCCCGATGCGCTCGGAGGACCGAAACCAGGCAGGTCGCAGAACAATTGCAGATTGTTTTGAATGTCCACCTTGTCTGACGACAGCAACGTAGAATGAATCTCGCAGATTATCTGCCCATCAACTTCCGAAACAATCCTTTTCAGCTTCGCGCGAACCATCCCATTCGTGTGCTTCCACGTTTGATACTCGTCTCTTATGAACGTAAGCCACTCTCTGTTGTCCATATTTTGGAATGTTATTTCATTATAATTGTCGAATTTTATTTCTATTTCAGAGTGGGTCACATTATTCATGTAATTCAATAAATATTTATTCATTGTAAAATGGTCATATATATTGTTTATCATGATATGTATCCCCATTTGTTCTGTTAATACTAGCACCATGACGGTCGTTTTACAAGCTGTGTGCGCCGAGCTTGGCAGGCTGGAGGTGGTGAGCTATTTGACTGAGGACCCTTGAGTGCCGCCCCATGTCCTCCCCCGGCTTCATCCACCTGCATGTCCATTCCTCCTATTCGCTGCTGGAGGGGGCGCTCTCCGTCGGCAAGCTGGCGGATCTGGCGAAGGCGGATTACCAGCCGGCCATCGCCCTGACCGACACCGGCAATCTCTTCGGCGCGCTGGAGTTTTCCGAGAAGATGTCGGGCTCGGGCATCCAGCCCATTCCCGGCGTATCGCTGGCGCTCGACTTGCCGGAGCCGGCCGGGCCGCGCGGCGGGCTCAGGCCAAAGAAGCCGCGCGTCGTGCTGCTGGCCCAGAATGACGCCGGCTGGCGCAACCTCATGCGCCTCGTCTCCCGCTCCTTCCTCGAAACCGCGAGCGAGGACGAGCCGCGCATCCTGCCCGAGTGGCTGGCGGAGGCGAACTCCGGCCTGATCTGCCTCACCGGCGGCCCTTCCGGCCCGTTGGACCGGGCCATCGTCGGCGGGCATCCGGAGATGGCGGCGGACCGGCTGGACCTGCTCGCATCGCTGTTCGGCGACCGGCTTTATGTGGAGGTGCAGCGCCACGACACCGATCCTGAACGGCTGGCCGAGCCGGTGCTGCTTGACCTCGCTTATGCCAAGGGCATTCCGCTGGTTGCCGCTAACGAACCCTTTTTCGCGGCAAAGTCCGACTATGAGGCCCATGACGGCCTCCTTGCCATCGCCGAGGGCCGGCTGCTCTCGGAAGGCGACCGGCGGCGGCTGACGGCGGAGCACCGCTTCAAGACCCGCGCCGAGATGCTGGAATTGTTCGCGGACCTGCCCGAGGCGACCGCCAACACAGTGGAGATCGCGAAGCGCTGCGCCTATCGCGTGCGCACGGTGAAGCCCATCCTCCCCCGCTTCACCACGGCGGACGAGAAGGCCGAAGGCTCCGACCCGCTGGAGGCGGAGGCGGCCGAGCTGAAGCGGCAGGCGGAGGAGGGGCTCGCGGCCCGCCTCGCCAAGCACGGGCCGGCGCCGGGACTGGACGAGGCTGCCTATCACGAGCGCCTCGCCTATGAGGTCTCGGTCATCACCAAGATGAAGTTTCCCGGCTACTTCCTCATCGTGTCGGACTTCATCAAGTGGGCCAAGGCGCACGACATCCCGGTGGGGCCGGGGCGTGGCTCGGGCGCCGGCTCGCTGGTGGCCTATTCGCTCCAGATCACCGACCTCGACCCGCTCCGGTTCGGCCTGCTGTTCGAGCGCTTCCTGAACCCGGACCGCGTGTCCATGCCCGACTTCGACGTGGACTTCTGTCAGGAGCGCCGCGACGAGGTGATCCGCTACGTGCAGGAGCGCTACGGCCGCGCTCAGGTGGCGCAGATCATCACCTTCGG
>JAYSCE010000497.1:2167-3309 GCA_041915035.1 Xanthobacter sp. | reverse complement strand
TGCGCCTCGGCGGTGGCATCCGGCACGCGCGTGGCGAGGCGGGGGCCGAACGGATCGTCGCAGAAGGCGATCAGGCGGGCGTGGGGGCGTAGGGCGTTGAATTCCTCCACCAGCCACGGTGCGTGGCCATCCCACCAAGCGGCGGAGGCGGTGACGAAATCGAAGGCGGCGGCACGATCCCGCACCTCGTCGCGCGGCAGCCCCGGCGTCCAGCCAACCGTGAGAAGGCCGGCGGCCCGCGCCGGGCCCAGAAGCCGCCGCCAGACCTCGGCCGGGAGCAGGCCGGGCTCGTGGCAGCGCACCCCTCGAACCCCGGCGCGCCGCCAGCGGTCGAGATGCCCGGCCCAGAAATCCACGAAGCGGGCGACCGCGTCGTCGTCTGCCAGCGCCACGGTGTGGCCGGCGGCGCCGGGCGACACGCGCGGGTCTCCCGCGTGCGCCCCACCGCTCCAGCAGCCTGGCAGCGCGGCCGAAAGGTCGCCATCGCCGGCGCGGGTGCAGGCGAGGTCGATGAACAGGGAAAGGCCATGCGCCGCCGCCGCATCGGCGAGATCGCGGAACGCCGCTTCGGGCGTCTTTCCGTCGAGCGGCGCGGCGAGTGTGTCGAGGCTGCGGGTGGCAAACCAGCTGTGCGGCTCCACCGGAAAGGGCCAGCCGAGGAGCAGCGTGTCGAAGCCGAGCGCCGCGATCCGGGCGAGGAGAGCGTCTCGCGCCGCGCCGGTCGGCAGTGCGCGGGGTGGCACGTGATAGAGCCGGGGCCGCCGCACATCCGACACCGGCGGCATCCGCCCGTATTCGCCCTCCATCGCCTGACGATGCACGTCTTGCCCTCACCGCTGCCGTTGCCTGCGGGGAGACAATGTTTCGGGCGGTGGGGGGTTCCCCCGGCCGTGAAGAATGCTGGCAAAGCGTTGGCGGGACCTTGGGCAGATTTATTGCTCTACGTAACTCAAGGTTAACCATGATGGGAAATTCTGGGATCACCCGAAACGGCTGCTTCGCTTTCGCCGACCGGTCCCGCTGCCGCGGGCCGGGCGTGCCTGCGCACGCGCGTCGCAATTCTGGTGCGGCGCCGGGGGTGCGCCGGGGATCGGGAGGGAGGACACGCGCATGTTCGGCGCCACGCACAAGCTCACGTCCGG
>JAYSCE010000497.1:0-2102 GCA_041915035.1 Xanthobacter sp. | reverse complement strand
TGATGCCGGCAACGGCTGCCTACGGCGCCTGCGTCACCTCGGGGCCGGTCGGCAACCCCACGGCGCTGGACTGCTCCGGCGCAAGCTCTGCCGCGGCGGTGATCACCGACAACACCATCACCGTCACCACGGCGGACGACACGAGCATCACGGCGGCGTTGCCCATCTCGGTCATCGTCGGCTCCGGCCTCGGCGGCGGCGACATCGTGTTGAACAACATCGGCGGCAGCTTCACGGCGACCACCGACGGCATCTCGCTGATTTCGAGCGGCGCCATCTCGCAGGCAGCCGGCACCGGCATCGGCGCCACGGTGACGGCGGACGGCTATGCCCTCACGCTTCTGCCTGCCACCAATGCCAGCGTGCGGGTGCTGGCGGGCGCGAGCCTCAGCGGCGGGGCGAGCGGCGTGCTCGCCTCCAGCACCACCGGCAATATCGACATCGCGGCCGAGGGTGGCACCTTCAAGGGCAAGTCCGCGGACGGCCTCACCCTCATCGCCGGCGGCAACATCACGGTGAACGATTTCGCCGGCAGCGCCACCGGCGGCCAGAATGGCCTGTTCGCCCAGTCGGTCAACGGCACCATCACCATCGACCGCTTTACCGGCACCGCCGAAGGCACCGGTGCCAGCGGCGTGTTCGCGCAGGTGACGGGGACGGGCGACATCAATATCCGCAATTTCAGCGGCGGTGCCACGGCGGGCCAGAACGCCATCTTCGCCCAGGCCCATGCCGGCACCGTCGATCTCTCCGGCTTCAGCGGCACGGCGGACAGCACCGGCGCCAACGGCATCTTCGCCCAGGTGGTGACCACCGGCGACATCTCGCTGAAGACCTTCAGCGGCAGCGCCACGGGCAGCCAGAACGGCATCGCTGCCTTCGCCACCTCCGGCGCCATCGACGCCTCCGGCTTCAGCGGCACGGTGAAGGGCACGGCCGGCAGCGGCCTCCTGCTCTCGACCACCACTGGCGCCATCACCGCCGACAATTTCGCGGCCGGCGCGGGCAGCGGTCCGTTCCTCACCGGCGGCGCGGCCGGCCTCCAGGCGCTGTCCACGTCGGGCGCCATCAGCATCCAGAATTTCGGCTCCAGCGCCCAGGGCGGGCAATACGGCATCTTCGCCCAGACCGGGGCGGGGAGCGTCAATTTCTCCGGCTTCTCAGGATCGGCGACGGGCACCAGCGACTACGGCGTCTATGGCCGCACCACCAGCGGCACCATCACCGCCGACAATTTCACCGGTGGCAGCGCGGGATCGCCCAACATCGTCGGCGGTGCGAACGGCCTGATGCTGCTCACCGACACCGGCGGCATCAGCGTGAAGAATTTCGCCGCCAGCGCCTCGGGCGGGCAGTACGGCATCTTCGCGCAGGCGGGCACGAGCGGCGACATCACCGTGTCCGGCTTCGCCGGCACGGCGACCGGCGGCACCGGCGCGGGCGTGTTCGCACGGACGCTGGGCGGCAGCGTGACGGCGGACAATTTCAGCGGCACCGCCTCGGGCGGCCAGTACGGCGCCTTCTTCAATGCCACCGGCGGCGATCTCTCCATCAAGAACTTCTCAGGCACGGCGAAGTCCACCGCGGCGGGCGGATTCGGCCTCTATGGCGAGGCCACCGGCACCATCACGCTCACCACTTCCGGCAGCGCATCCATCGAAGGCACGCAGGACGGCGTGTTCCTGAAGCAGATGGGCGGCAAGGTCTCCGTGACCCTCGGCGGCACCACCGAGGTGAAGGGCTCCAGCGTCGGCCTGCGCGTGTCGTCGGATGCGGCGAGCACCGGCGATATCGTGGTCGAAACCAAAACCGGCACCTCCGTGTCGGGCGCGGTGGGCGGCATCCGGATCGACAAGACCGGCACCTCCGGCAATGTGGAGGTGACGACCGCCGGCACCGTCACCAGCAGCGGCGGTGCGGCCATCGCCGCCGTCTCCTCGGTGGAGGGGACGACACAGACCAAGATTGGCGTCACCGGCGCCGTGACGGGCAATGTCGGCGGCATCGTCGCCGACGCCACCAGCACCAAGGGCAATGCCACGACGATCATCACCACCGACGCCGCCGTGAAGGGCGGCACCGGCACGGCGGTGAAGGGGCTC
>JAYSCE010000496.1:0-3330 GCA_041915035.1 Xanthobacter sp. | reverse complement strand
CAATTCTGCGATGAACAGCCGGGCCAGCGGTGCCACGTCCTCCGGCCGCTCGCGCAGGGGGGCAAGGTGGATGTTCACCACGTTGAGCCGGTAATAGAGATCCTGCCGGAAGCGGCCGGCCGCCACCTGCGCGGTGAGGTTGGCATTGGTGGCGGCGACAAGGCGCACGTCCACCGGGACTTCCCGCTCGGCGCCCACCGGGCGGACCTTGCGATCCTCGATCACCCGCAGCAGCTTCGACTGCATGGCGGGCGGCAGCTCGCCCACCTCGTCGAGAAAGAGCGTGCCGCCCTGGGCATAGAAGAACAGCCCCTCGCGGGAGGAGGCGGCGCCGGTGAAGGCGCCCTTGAGGTGGCCGAACAGCTCGCTCTCGATGATCTCCGGCGCGATGGCCGCGCAATTCACCGGCACGAAGGGCTTGGCCGCGCGGGCCGAGACGGCGTGCAGGGCGCGGGCGGTGACTTCCTTGCCGGTGCCGGATTCCCCCGTGATGAGCACGGTGGAAGGCATGGGGCCCACGCGCTCGATCATGGCCCGGACGGCGCGGGTCGAAACGCTGTCGCCGGCCATCAGCGGCGCGGCGGCGCCGGGCATGGCCTTCAGCTCGCGGCGCAGCACGAAATTCTCGCGCATCAGCCGGCCGCGATCGAGGCAGCGGGCGATGGCGTTGAGGATCTGGTTGGAGCGGAACGGCTTCAGCACGAAATCCGCGGCGCCGGCGCGGAGCGCGGTGATGGCGGTCTCCAGATCCGCGAAGGCGGTGATCAGGATCACATCACGGTAGAAGCCCGAGCCGCGCAGCTCCTCGAGCCATTGCAGGCCGGTGCGCCCGGCCATGATGTTGTCGAGGATGATGAGGTCGAACGGCGCCGCCTCCAGAAGGCGCGAGGCGGTGGCGACATCGGGGGCCTCGGCCACGTGGCGGCAGCGCGTCTGGAGCATGCGCACCAGGAAGTTCCGCATCCCCGGCTCGTCGTCCACCACCAGGATGGAGGCGCCGGCGAGGTGCGGGCTGAAGGCGACGTCCTCCGACGCCTCGGGGGCGGCGGGATCGGGGATGGAAGGGGGCATCTGAGGGGGCATCTTCAATCGGCCGTCCGTCTCGGACCCTCGCCGTCACGCGACAAAGGCCGTCCGCGAAAGACGATGGGCGTGACCTGAGGTCCCCGGCCGCCTCGCCCGTTCTCGACGGCATCCATTGCGCAAATCAGCCGGCTCCGCAAACCGGAAAGGGCGTGCCCCGCCACCCGGAGGACCGGGGACGGGGCACGCAGATCGAGCCGGGAGGGGCTCAACGGAAGAGGATCACCGCCTTCTGCAGGGTGATCCAGATGCCCCAGGCCAAAGGAACGCCCACCACCAGCCAGGCCAGCACCACCACGGGCAGCGCGGTGGTGCCGCTCGCCACCGGGGTCGAGGAGCGGGCCGAGGCGGCCAGCGGGCCGTCCTTGGCCTCCTCCTCGAAGTCCTCGAAGTCGGCGTGGGTGGCGTCCTCGCGGGCGACTTCCACGGCCTTCTTCTTCAGCTCGTCGTCCTTCATGTAGAGATGCTCGGCCACGGGCTTCACCAGAAGGTTCGCGACGAGGCCGACCACGAGCAGGCCGGAGAGGATGTACATGGTCTGGTCGTAGGCCGCCTGCTGGGGAATGCCCGAGGCGATCTGGTATTCGCGCAGATAGTTCACCAGCACGGGGCCGATGATGCCCGCGGTGGCCCAGGCGGTGAGCAGCCGGCCGTGGATGGCGCCGACCATGTGGGTGCCGAAGATGTCCGCGAGATAGGCCGGGATGGTGGCGAAGCCGCCGCCATACATGGACAGGATGATGCAGAAGGCGGCGACGAACAGCACCACCGAGCCCATGTGCGCCAGCGTCGGCACCGCGGCATAGAGGCCGAAGCCGAGCACGAAGAACACCGCATAGGTCATCTTCCGCCCGAGCTTGTCGGAGAAGGAAGCCCAGGCGAAGCGCCCGCCGATGTTGCACAGGGAAAGAAGCCCGGTGAAGCCGGCCGCGATGGCGGCGATCTGCGCCTTCTGCCCCGCATCGAGCTGGGAGAAGGTGAGATCGAGGCCGATGAGCCTGCCGCCGAACACTTCCTGCAGCATGGGCGAGGCCATGCCGATGACGCCGATGCCGGCCGACACGTTGAGGCACAGCACCGCCCACAGCAGCCAGAACTGGGGGGTCTTCCATGCCACGTCGAGGTGGACATGGCGGTGGGTGACCATGGCGTTGGCGGAGGCGGCCGGCGGGGTCCAGCCCTTGGGCGCCCAACCCTCGCGCGGCACCCGGTAGCCCAGTGCGCCGCCGACCATGAACACGAAATAGATGGCCGCCATGGCAAGGAAGGTCTGCCACACGCCCACCGAGGTCGGGGTGGCGAAGTATTGCATCAGCATGTTGGCCAGCGGCGCGCCGATCATGGCGCCGCCGCCGAAGCCCATGATGGCCATGCCGGTTGCCATGCCGCGCCGGTCGGGGAACCACTTGATGAGCGTGGAGACCGGCGAGATGTAGCCGAGCCCGAGGCCGATGCCGCCGATGACGCCGGACCCGATCCACAGCATCCAGATCTGGTGTAGGTAGACGCCCAGCGCCGAGATCACGAGGCCGCCGCACCAGCAGAAGGCCGAGACGAGGCCCGCCTTGCGGGGTCCCGCCGTCTCCAGCCAGCCGCCCCAGATGGCGGCGGAGGATCCGAGCAGCACGAAGAACAAAGTGTACATCCAGCCGAGCTGGGAAATCTGCCAGTCGCAGGAGGTGGCGAACAGGCCGGCGACGAAGCTCATGTCGGCCGGGCAGGCCACCGGCTTGCTGACGCCCACGGCGCGCGACAGCGGCAGCCAGAACACGCTGAAGCCGTAGGCCATGCCGATGCACAGATGGATGGCGAGGGCGGCCGGCGGCACGAGCCAGCGGTTGAAGCTGGCCGAGGCGATGGTGCGCTCGCGGCTCAGGAACGGCGGCGGCGCAAATGTGGTGACGCTCATGTCTCCTCCACGGTGTTTCCGCGCCAATTGGCTTGACGCTTTTCGCGCAGCCGAAGCCGCGCGTGGCGCCGCTCCCTCAGCAAGGGCGGGGCCAACGGGGAGACATTCAGGTTTTCAATGACTTGATAGGGTAAGGCAGGGGCGAATTGGACAAAATGTCCATCCGGGCGTCCGCACGTAGGGTCAAAATGGCCATCCCGGCTTGGTTTGCGGACGCAAAAACCCGCGCAGCGGGACTGCGCGGGGGGGTCTTGGTCCGGTATCTTGGTCGGGGCGGTCGTCCGGCCGGGCAGGCCCGACGCCGAAGATCAGTTCTGCCCGGCGGCCGTGTGGATCAC
>JAYSCE010000495.1:0-3342 GCA_041915035.1 Xanthobacter sp. | reverse complement strand
TTCTGCATGTCGCTGGTGAGCAGGCACAGGGGATGCGCCGCCGCCTCCGACCAGCCGATGGCGTTGCGGCCGGAGAAGGCGCCGGCGGCGGTGACGAAGACATAGGTCTCGTCATAGAGCGCGATGGCGCGCACCCGCGCCAGCGGCTCGTTTTCGAAATAGGTCACGCCGGCGTCGATATCGAGCGTGTCGAGCCCGCGCTGGATGGCGGTGGAGGCGAGCGAGAGTAGTTGTACCCGCACGTTGGGATAGCGGGCGCAGAAGCCGTTCACCAACGCCGGCAAGGCGGGGATGGCTGCCGGAATCGCGCCGATGCGTAGCGTGCCGGACAGGCCGCTCGATGCGTCCGAGAGGTCCTGCCGCATGCCGTTGTAGTCCGCCACCATGCGCTGCGCCCAAGCGAGCACCCGCTCGCCCTCCAAAGTCAGGCCCAGAAAGCGATGGGAGCGGATGACGAGGGGCAGGCCCAGTTCCTCCTCCAGCTTGCGGATGCCGGCAGACAGGCCCGGCTGCGACACCCGGCAGGCCTCCGCCGCCCGCCCGAAATGCCCCTCGCGGGCCACCGCCACGAGATATTCGAGCTGGCGCATGAACATGTGTGTGCCCTTCCTGGTACCTGCGAACAAATCTTATATATCGAAGGGAATAACGACAAGGCACCCGGCGGTTTGATAAGCTGCGGGCATTGGATCAACCGGGGCGCCTGCGATCCGAGGCTGCGCTTCAAAGTCCCGATTCGAGGTTCCATGGCGGCGCTGAGCGTGCGAATCGATCTTGCTCCCGGCGGCCGGCTCGGCCCCGGCAAGATCGAGCTATTGGAGAAGATCGAGGCGCTCGGCTCCATCTCCGCGGCAGGGCGGGAGATGGACATGTCCTATCGCCGGGCGTGGGAGCTGGTGGAGGAATTGAACGCGCTGTTCCCGTTCCCGCTCGTCTCGGCCCGCTCCGGCGGCAAGCACGGCGGCGGCACCGCGCTGACGGCGCTGGGGCAGGCAATCGTGGCCAATTACCGCGCCATCGAGAAGGCCGCCGACGCGGCGACCCGCGCCGCCGTGGCGGAGCTGGAGGCGGAACTCGCCGCCACCCCCACCGCCGCCGAATAGTCCCCCCAAGCCCGCGCGGCGTCTGAGCGTACACCGCGCTAACTCCGCGCGGCGCCTGAGTGTGGCTTGCTCTAAGCCCGAGCCGCCCGCAGCGCCGCCGCGGCCGCCACCGGCCCCAGCACCAGCGCGAACAGAGCGAGCCCTGCCAGCACACGGAACGGCGTGCCGAACGGCACCGGCCCCACCACAGCCGCCTGCGTCGCCGACACGGCGAAGATCAGCACCGGGATGGTGAGTGGAATCACCAGCACCGCGATCAAAAGCCCGCCCCGCCGGAACGCCCCGGCGAAGGCCGCGCCGATGAGGCCGAGGAAGGTCACGGCCGGCGTGCCCACCAGCAACGTCAGAACCACCGCGCCGATGGCGGCGGGCTCCAGATTGAGCATCAGCGCCAGCACCGGCGCGGCAAGCACCAGAGGCAGGCCGGTGGCGAGCCAGTGGGCGAGGCCCTTGGCGGCGGCGGTGAGTTCCAGCGGCAGGGCGGAGAGGGTGAGGGCGTCGAGCGAGCCATCCTCCGCATCGGCGGCGAACAGGCGCTCCAGCCCGATGAGGCTCGCCAGCAGCGCGCCGATCCACAGGATCGCCGGGCCGATGCGCGCCAGCAGCACGAGGTCCGGCCCCACCGCGAACGGCACCACCGTCACCACGCTCAGGAAGAACACCACGCCCAGCCCCGCGCCCCCGCCGGACCCCAGCGACAGCGCCAGATCCCGGCGCACGATGGCAAGGAAGGCGGCGATCATGCTCCAACCCCTCCCAGCCGCAGTTCATCCGTCTCGCCGAGGTCGAGCGGCGCGTGGGTGGCGGCGATAAGGAGGCCGCCTTCGGCGAGGTGCGCGCGGCCGAAGGCGGCGAAACGGGCCTGCGCCTTCACATCCAGCGCCGTGGTCGGCTCGTCCAGCACCCAGACCGGGCGCTTCGCCACCAGAAGGCGGGCGATGGCGAGGCGGCGCTTCTGCCCGGCGGAGAGCACCTGAGCGCGCAGCCGGCCGAGGCCGCCGAGGCCCACCTCCTCCAGCGCCTCCTCCACCGCGAGCCCGCCGCCACCGAGCACGGTGCGCCAGAAGGCGAGATTGGCGGCCACCGTGAGCGCGCCCTTCACCGCATCCTCATGCCCGAGATAATGCAGGTGCTCGCCCACGCTCTCGCTGCCTCCCGGGGAACCGTCATCCAGCCGCACGGTGCCGGCGGTGGGCGCGAGAAGGCCGGCGAGGATGCGCAGCAGCGAGGATTTTCCGGCGCCGTTCGGCCCGACCACCACCAGCGCGCGGCCGGCCTGCGCCGACACGGCGAGCCCCTCGAACAGGAGCCTGAATCCTCTCCGGCAGGAAAGGTTATCGCCTACCAGCGCCTTGACAGTCATGCGTTGCCGACCCCTGCCTTTTGGTGCATTGCACATTCAACGCTGTTATCGCATGACCGCGCTTTGAAATGGCTCTATAAAGCCCGCAGCCGCGCCGTCCAAGGTGGTGGAGAAAAGACCTCCACCGTCGAAGGAGGTGCTGTTTCGGTCGATCATCGAACCGGAGTTTTCCAGCCGTGACCTCCCTCGACAGCTTCAAGTGCCGCACAACCCTGACGGTAGACGACAAAGAGTACGTCTATTACGATCTCGAGCTGGCGGAGAAGAATGGCCTTCCGGGCATTTCCGCGCTCCCCTTCTCCATGAAGGTGCTGCTTGAGAACCTGCTGCGCTTCGAGGATGGCCGCTCCGTCACCAAGGAAGACGTGATCTCGGTGGCCGACTGGGTGAACAACCGCGGCAAGGCGGAAAAGGAAATCGCCTATCGCCCCGCCCGCGTGCTGATGCAGGACTTCACCGGTGTTCCGGCGGTGGTGGACCTCGCGGCCATGCGCGACGCGATGGTGGCCCTCGGCGGTGATCCCGAGCGCATCAACCCGCTGGTCCCCGTGGATCTCGTCATCGATCACTCAGTGATCGTGAACTTCTTCGGTGACAACAAGGCGTTCGGCAAGAACGTCGAGGAAGAATACAAGCAGAATCAGGAGCGCTATCGCTTCCTGAAGTGGGGCCAGAACGCGTTCGACAACTTCCGCGTCGTCCCGCCCGGCACCGGCATCTGCCATCAGGTGAACCTCGAATACCTCGCCCAGACCGTCTGGACCCGCAAGGAAGAGATCGACGGCAAGAAGGTCGAGGTGGCCTATCCCGACACGCTGGTGGGCACCGACTCGCACACCACCATGGTCAATGGCCTTGGCGTGCTCGGCTGGGGCG
>JAYSCE010000494.1:0-3342 GCA_041915035.1 Xanthobacter sp. | reverse complement strand
CGGTGAAGAGCGTGAAGAAGCGTTCCACGTCCACCACCGCCAGCCCGCAGGCGCGCGCGGTGGCGGCGGCATCGGGCGCCACGGCGCGGGCGGCTGCAAGCGCCTCGGCGAAACCCGTGGTGTGCGCCTCCACATAAGCGGCATCGAAGGCCGGGCTCTGCGCCAAATGCACCAGCAGGCCGGAGAAGAGAATGGCATCGGTGCCGTGGGCGAGCGGCAGGAACAGGTCCGCCTCGGCGCCCGTATCGGTGCGGCGGGGGTCGATCACCACCAGCTTCGTGCCCCGCGCCTTGCGCGCCGCCTCCATGCGGCGGAACAGGACAGGATGGCACCACGCCGTGTTGGAGCCGGTGAGGACGATGAGATCCGCCCGATCCAGATCCTCATAGCTGCCCGGCACGGTATCCGAGCCGAAGCCGCGCTTGTGGCCGGCGACGGAAGAGGACATGCACAGCCGCGAATTGGTGTCCACGTTCGCTGTGCCGAGGAAGCCCTTGGCGAGCTTGTTGGCGGCGTAATAATCCTCGGTCAGCAATTGGCCGGAGAGATAGAAGGCCACCGCGCCCGGACCGTGCCGGTCGATGATGTCCCGCATGTCTCCGGCGATGCGGTCGAGCGCGTCGTCCCAGCTGGCGCGCGCGAGCACGCCGTCCGCGCCGCGCACCATGGGATGGAGCAGGCGGGTGCCGAGCCCCAGCGTCTCGCCCAGCGCCGCGCCCTTGGAGCACAGGCGGCCGAGGTTGGCCGGGTGGTCTTGATCGCCTTCAATGAGCGCCCCGCCGCGCCCGTCCGGCGTCGCCTTCACGCCGCAGCCGACGCCGCAATAGGGGCAGGTGGTCTTCACCGAGGGGGGCGAGGTGAGGGGGGCGTTCATGCCGGTCCTGCCTGAGGCGTGACGATCATTTCTAGCTCAGTACACGTCGGCCTGATAGCGCCCGGCGGTCTTGAGATCGGCGACGAATTTGGCCGCCGCCTCCGCCGACAAGCCGCCATGGGTGGCGGCGACATGGGCCACCGCGGCCTCCACATCCTTGGCCATGCGCTTGGCATCGCCGCAGACATAGAAATGCGCGCCGTCCTTCAGCCAGCCCCACAGCTCCGCGCCGGCCTCGCGGATGCGGTCCTGCACATAGACCTTGCGGTCGCCGTCGCGGGACCAGGCGGTGTCGAGGCGGGTGAGGCAGCCGGCGGCCTGGAGGCCGGAAAGCTCGTCCTCATAGAAGAAATCCGTCTCGCGCCGCTGGTGGCCGAAGAACAGCCAGTTGCGCCCCGGCGCCTTCGTCGCCAGCCGCTCGTGCAGGAAGGAGCGGAAAGGGGCGATGCCCGTGCCCGGGCCGACCATGATGACGTCCTTCGCCAGGTCCTGCGGCAGCGCGAAGCCGTGCGCCTTCTGGATAAAGGCCTTCATCCGCGTGCCCGGCGCGAGGCGGTCGCCGAGGAAGGTGGAGGCGACGCCGAGCCGGATGCGGCCTTCGAGATCATAGCGCACCGCATCCACGGTCAGCGTGAGCCGGCCGGGGGTGGCGACGGGGCTGGAGGAGATGGAATAGAGGCGCGGCTGCAGCGGCTCCAGGCATTCCACCAGCGCCTCGGGATCGGGACGGATGCCGGGGAATTTCGTGAGCGCCGCCAGCACGTCGAGGCAGGCGGCATCGCCGTCCGGATCCTCGCCATTGGCAAGCGCGCGGGCCTTCGCCTTGCGCTCCCCGCCGACGAGATAGGAGATGAGGGTGAAGAGCGCATCCGGCGCCGATTTCAGGCACACCTCGCGGGCCAGCACCTCGGCGAGCGTGTGGCCGGCGATGGGGAAATCGGCGGGGGCATGGAGCGCCTCCAGCACCTGCGCGACGAGGCCGGGATCGTTCACCGGGAACACGCCGAAGCTGTCGCCGGCGGCATAGTCGATGCCGGAGCCCGAAAGGTCGAACTCCACGTTTCCTTCTCCGAGCCCTCCTTGTTCAGGCGGGTGCGGGAGAGGAAGGTGACCTCGCCGGGGTTTTCCCGGGTGCCGGTGGCGGCGCTTGCGGCGGGAGCGTGCGCCGGGGCGGGGGCCTCGGTGACGGGTGCGGGCGCGACGGGGGCGGAAGTTTCCGCCGCCAGCTGCTTCAGCATGCGCAGCGTCTCCTTGCCGCCGGGAGCGCAGAGGTTGAGCTTGCTCTCCGCGCCGCTCGCAAGCGCCTGCGCGTAGGTCTCGCAGACATAGCCGCACTGGCCGCAATCCTGCTGCGCCATGGCCGCCATCATGCGCCGGGGCAGGGCCTTGCCCTCGGCCAGCGCCATGCGCTCGGCGAGCGGCATGGAGGGGTCGTGCCAGGGTGCGCCGTCATCTTCCTCCGCCGGGGCAGGCGCGGAGAGGTCCGGCATCAGCGCCGCCGCGTCGCCGGCCGAGAGCGCCATGGGCGCGGGCGCAGCCTCGGTGGAGAGGATGGCGGCGAAGAAGCCGTTCAGCCACGCCCGCTGCTCCGCCGTGAAGGGGGCGCTGTCGGGCAGGACGGGGACGATGGGGGGACGGGACTGGAGGCTCATGGGCGTGTCTCGAATGGAGTGTGCGCGGCCGGATCGCCTGCGCTCATGCCGCCGCCGCCAGCGCCTTCAGCGCGTCGGGGTCGAGGCGGCGGGTGAAATCGGCGAAGCTCTCGCCTGCGGCGCGGTGGGCCTGCCAGCTCTTGAGCAGGCGTTCCACCACGGCCGGGGCGTCGTCCGCCGGCACATATTGGTAAAGCTCGCGGGCGATGGCGGCCGCGCTGCCGAAGCCTCCGCCGACGAGGATGTGATAGCCGTCCACCGTGTCCCCGTCCTCATTGACGGGCACCCGCGCCCCGATCAGTCCGATATCGCCGATGTAGTGCTGGGCGCAGGAATTGTGGCAGCCGGTGACATGGATGTTCACCGGCCCGTCGAGGGCCACCCGCTCTTCGCAATGGGCGAGGATCGCTCGCGCGGTGCCCTTGGTGTCGGCCGCCGCGAAGCGGCAGCCCTTCGCCCCGGTGCAGGCGACGATGCCCGCCTGGAGCGGCGTTGCCTTGGTGGTGAGGCCGAGGGCCTCCACCGCGCCCGTGACGGTCGCGATATCGGCGTCAGTGACGCCGGAGATGAGCAAATTCTGCCAGACGGTGAGGCGGATATCGCCATCGCCGAAGCGGGCGGAGATGTCGGCGAGGCCGCGCATCTGCGCCGCGCTCATGCGGCCCACGGGGGTGGCGACGCCCACATAGTTCAGCCCCGCCTGCTTCTGCGGATGGACGCCCAGATGGGCGAGCCGGTCCGGCTCCGCGCGCGGCTTCACCGCCTCGGCCGCTAGGCGGGTGAAGGGGCGGCCGAGCTTGTCCTCCACCAGCTTCA
>JAYSCE010000493.1:0-3351 GCA_041915035.1 Xanthobacter sp. | reverse complement strand
CGCGTTGGAGGCGGGCAGGTCCACCTTCACGTCCACCGTGGCGAGGGGCGCCGCCACCATGAAGATGATGAGCAGCACCAGCATCACGTCGATGAACGGCGTGACATTGATCTCGTTGTTCTCGGCGAGGTCGTCCCCGCCATGATCGAGCTTGGCGGCCATCCCGGGTCACTCCGCAGCGCGCAGGCGCGGGGCCTCCACCTCGGCCGCGGCGCGGTCGAGGTCGCGGGACAGGTGGCGCATCACCTCGGCGGACGTGTCGGCAAGGTTTGCCTTGTAGGCGGCGATGGCGCGGGCGAACACGTTGTAGATCATCACGGCCGGAATGGCCGCCACGAGCCCGAGGGCGGTAGCAAGCAGCGCCTCGGCGATGCCGGGCGCGACCACCGCGAGGTTGGTGGTCTGCGCCTTCGAGATGCCGATGAAAGCGTTCATGATGCCCCACACCGTGCCGAGCAGGCCGACGAAGGGGGCCGTGGCGCCGATGGTGGCGAGTACGCCGGTGCCCGCGGTCATGCGCCGGCCGGCCTTGGCCTCGATGCGCGAGAGGGCAATGGCGACACGCTCCTTGATGCCGTCCACCGGCAGGCCAGCGGAGGCGTGCCACTCGGCGAGCGCGGCGCGCACCGTGGCGGTGGCCGGGCTGTTGGCCTTCGGCATCTCGGCCGCCGCATCCGACAGGGTGACGGCACCGCGCAGGGCTTTCAGCGTGCGGGCGACGGCGCGGCGGGCGAACAGCAGTTCCAGGGATTTGGCGAACCACACGCTCCAGGTGAGGATCGATGCGAAGGCGAGGCCCAGCATCACCGCCTTCACCACCATGTCGGCGGCCATGAACATGCCCCAGGGGGACAAATCATGGGGCAGGCGCGCGTCGGCCATGCTCTGCGGTGCGGGCGCAGCGGGCGCGGGCTCGACCGGGGTGGCAGGCGCCTGGGCAGGCGCGGCCTCGGCGGCGGGGGCAGGAGCAGGCACAGCCGCGGAAGGTTGCGGCGCAACGGGCGTCGCGTGCTGATGTGACTCTGTGGGAGCGGCCGGCTGCGCCCAAACGGCGACGGGCGCGGAAGTCACGGCCAGAAACAGGCCCAGCGAAAGCACAGCCACGCTCTTCGGCGCCAGCGAGGAAAGACGAAAATCAGCACGCCCGGCAGACGTGCGCGAAATCAGGCGAACAGGCATCGCGCATCACCAATGATCAAAACGGACAGGCTGGCGATCCCTCCGCCGGGAATAGCTGGCTCGCGCCTTTATACCCCCATTCGCCGCCGACGCTAACCCATGCCCGGCCAGATTGTCGGCAAAGCCCTGTGATATAGAGCGATTTCAATCTGGCGCTGGGGAAGCTTGTCCACCCGTGCCGCAGCCGGAAAAGCAGAACGGCCGGGCTTTCGCCCGGCCGTTCCCGTTCAATGGCCACCCAAGATCGCGGGCGGCGTCAGAGGCTTGCTTAACCTCAGAAGTCCATGCCGCCGCCCGAGCAAACCGGCTTGCCGGTTTGCGACCTTCGCAAGAAGCCGGGCGGCGTCAGAGGCTTGCTTAACCTCAGAAGTCCATGCCGCCGCCCGGCATGGCCGGGGCGGCCGGGCCGGCCTTCTTGGGCAGCTCGGCGATGAGCGCCTCGGTGGTGATGAGCAGGCCGGACACGGAGGCCGCATCCTGCAGGGCGGTGCGCACCACCTTGGTGGGGTCGATGATGCCAGACTTCACCATGTCCACATATTCGCCGGTCTGGGCGTTGTAGCCGAAGGTGTAGTCGTTGGACTCGAGGATCTTGCCCACCACGACGGAGCCGTCGTCGCCGGCGTTCTGCACGATCTGGCGCGCCGGGGCCTGGATGGCGCGGCGGACGATCTCGATGCCGGTCTTCTGGTCGGCGTTGTCGACCTTCAGGCCGTCAAGCACCTTGATGGAGCGCAGCAGGGCGACGCCGCCGCCGGGGACGATGCCTTCTTCCACCGCAGCGCGGGTGGCGTGCAGGGCGTCGTCAACGCGATCCTTCTTCTCCTTGACCTCGACCTCGGTCGAGCCGCCCACGCGCACCACGGCGACGCCGCCCGCGAGCTTGGCGAGGCGCTCCTGGGCCTTCTCGCGGTCATAGTCGGAGGTGGTGGTCTCGATCTGCGCGCGGATCTGGGCGATGCGGGCCTCGATGTCGGCCTTCTCGCCGGCGCCGTCGACGATCGTGGTGTTCTCCTTCTCGATCACCACCTTCTTGGCGCGGCCGAGCATGGAGAGGTTCACGCTGTCGAGCTTGATGCCGACTTCCTCGGAGATCACGGTGCCACCGGTCAGGATCGCGATGTCCTGCAGCATGGCCTTGCGGCGATCGCCGAAGCCGGGGGCCTTCACCGCAGCCACCTTCAGGCCGCCGCGCAGCTTGTTCACCACGAGGGTGGCAAGCGCCTCGCCTTCCACGTCCTCGGCGATGATCAGCAGCGGACGGGCCGACTGCACCACCGCCTCGAGCACGGGCAGCAGTTCCTGCAGGCCGGCGAGCTTCTTCTCGTTGATGAGGATGTAGGGCTCCTCGAACTCAACGCGCATCTTCTCCGCATTGGTGATGAAGTACGGAGAGAGATAGCCGCGGTCGAACTGCATGCCTTCCACGACATCCAGCTCGGTCTCGGCGGTCTTGGCTTCCTCGACGGTGATGACACCCTCGTTGCCGACCTTCTTCATCGCCTCGGCGAGGAACTTGCCGACCTCGGCGTCGCCGTTGGCGGAGATGGTGCCGACCTGGGCGATCTCGTCGTTGGAGGTGACCTTGCGCGAGTTGGCGGCGAGGTCCTTCACGATGGCGTCCACCGCGACGTCGATGCCGCGCTTCAGGTCCATCGGGTTCATGCCGGCGGCAACCGCCTTGGCGCCTTCCTTCACGATGGCCTGGGCCAGCACGGTGGCGGTGGTGGTGCCGTCGCCGGCGAGGTCGTTGGTCTTGGAGGCGACCTCACGCACAAGCTGCGCGCCGAGGTTCTCGAACTTGTCCTCGAGCTCGATCTCCTTGGCCACCGACACACCGTCCTTGGTGATGCGGGGGGCGCCGAAGCTCTTCTCGATCACCACGTTGCGGCCCTTGGGACCGAGGGTGACCTTCACGGCGTTGGCGAGGATGTCGACGCCGCGCAGAACCTTGTCGCGCGCGTCCACGGAGAATTTCACGTCCTTGGCAGCCATGGGGCGTGCTCCTTCAGATTGGGACGATTGAATGGGATTGGCGAATGCCGCCGGACCGGGCGCCTCGGGCAGCCTCGGTCCCGCGACCGAAAATCAGGCCGCCTGAGTTCAGGCCGCCTTCTTGGCGCCGGCCGCGTTCTCGATGACGCCGAGGATGTCGCTCTCCTTCATGATGAG
>JAYSCE010000492.1:0-3352 GCA_041915035.1 Xanthobacter sp. | reverse complement strand
AGTTCGCCCTGGGCGCCTACCCGGCGGTCGGGCTCTCCGACGCCAGAGGAGCACGGGACGCAGAAAAGGTGTCCTCGGCAGCAGGCGTCGATCCAGCGGCGAAGACAGAGGCGGAGAAGGCCGCCCGTCAGACCGCGGCAGCGAACACGCTCAGGTCCCCGGGGCGGCACAGCGCATGGCGTCGGCGGTGCTGAATGTGCACCAGCGTCTTCGCCAACCACGGAGATGGCCCATCTAAAGGACGCGCTCGGGCTCCCGGAACGGATGGGAGGACGCCCAATAGAAAAGGCCGGCGCGCGCGGCACCGGCCAGGCTGGGAGGGACGGAATAGCCGCTCAGTCACCGTATGGGCGGTGCAACTCGACCTCGGGATTGAGCCGCACGCCGAAGCCGGGCTTGTCGAGGGCTGAGGCCTTCATGCGGCCGTTCACCGGCACCGGCTCATCCAGCAGCAGCGGGCTGAAGGCGGGACGCACCTCGTCCGCATTGGGCGCGCTCATGATGATTTCGGTGAACGGGCTGTTATGGCGCGTGATAACGAAGTGGTAGCTGTAGACCCCCGAGCCGTGGGGCACCATGAGCTTGCCGTGGGCATCCGCCAACGCCGAGATCTTGATCAGCTCGGTGATGCCGCCGCACCAGTTCACGTCGGGCTGGATGATATCGCAGCAGTCCATCTCCAGCAGCATGCGGAAGCCCCAGCGGGTGGCCTCGTGCTCGCCGGTGGTCACCAGCATGCCCTTGGGCACGTTGCGCTTGAGGTCCGCATAGCCCCAATAGTCATCGGGGGAGAGGCATTCCTCGATCCACTTCAGGCCGAATTCCTGCGCCTTCTGGGCCAGGCGGATGGAGTAGTTGAGATCAAGGCTCATCCAGCAGTCGTACATGAGCCAGAAGTCGTCGCCGACCTTGGCGCGCATGTCGGCGAGCTTCTCGATGTTCTTCTTCAGGCCCTCGTCGCCTTCGGCCGGGCCGTGCAGCAAAGGCAGCTTGCCGCCGATGAAGCCCATTTCCTTGGCGAGGTCCGGCCGCGCGCCGGTGGCGTAGAACTGCAGCTCATCGCGCACAGGGCCGCCGAGCAACGCATGTACCGGCTCGCCGCGCAGCTTGCCGAGGAGGTCCCACAAAGCGATGTCCACGCCCGAGATGGTGTTCACCACCACGCCCTTGCGGCCGTAGAACTGGGCGGAGAAATACATCTGGTCCCAGATCTTCTCGATCTCGGTGACCTGCCGGCCGATGAGGAAGCGCGAGAGGTGCTTCTCCACGATGAAGGCGCCGATCTCGCCGGCGGTCGTCACGCCGAGGCCAACGGTGCCGTCCGAGGCCTCCACTTCCACCACCAGCGTGCCGAGCACGTTGATGCCGAAGGAGCGGCGGCTCTGCCGGTATTCCTCGTAGCGCGCCATGGGGGTGGCGATGTGGTCGTCGATCCAGTGATAGCCCTGGGTGTCGTGATAATCGGCGCCGCCGCCGCGCACGGTGTAGGCGCGGACCGCCTTGATGGTCGGCATGGCCATGGTTCTGTCTCCTCTTCGCCCCGCGACCGGCGCGGGGCGTCAGTTGGTCGAAATCAGGCGCAGGTCACGCGCGGCGCGTGGCCGGCGCGACGGGAATGGTCCGTGACTGGCCGATGGCGAGGATCAGCACCGCGCCGATGAGCGTCGTCCCGGCGAGGAGATAGAGCCCCGCGGACTGGGAGGCGAAGGACGCCTCCGCCCAGGTCTTCACATTGGGCGCCACGAAGCCGCCCAGCGCGCCCAGCGAGTTGATAAGGGCGATGCCGCCCGCCGCCGCCACGCCGCCGAGATAGTCGGTGGGGAAGGTCCAGAAGATGGGCTGCACCGAGATGAAGCCCGCCGCCGCGAAGCAGAGCGCGATCAGCGCCAGCGCCGGGGAGGTTGTGGCGACGGAGGCCGCGATGCCGAGGCCGGAGACGGCGAGGATCGCCGCCGCATAGCCCCGCCGGTTGCCCGAGGCGTCCGCCATGCGGGGCAGCACATAGGCGGCCACCAGCGCGCACACCCACGGAACGGCCGAGACGAAGCCCACCTGGAGGCCGACCTTCGTGCCGAGCAGGTTCGCCACCTGCGTCGGCAGATAGAAGACCACGCCGTAGACGCTCATCTGAATGAGGAAATAGATGAGGGCGAAGTGCAGCACCTTCATGTTGCGCATGGCGGAGAGGAGATGCGCCGGGCCATGGGTGGTCTTGTGGCTCTCCTCTGCGGCCAGCACGCGCGTCAGCTCATCCTTCTCGGTGGCATTGAGCCACTTGGCGTCGGCCGGCTTGTTGTCGAGGTAGAAATAGGCCCACACGCCAACCACGGTCGCGAGCAGCCCTTCCACCATGAACATCCACTGCCAGCCGTGCAGACCGCCGAGGCCGTGCCAGTCCAGCAGCAGGCCGGAGAGCGGCGAGCCGAAGATGAAGGCGAGCGGCGCGCCGAAATAGAACAGCCCCATCGCCCGCCCGCGGGCGAACGAAGGGAACCACAGAGTGAGATAGAGGATCACGCCCGGGAAGAAGCCGGCTTCCGCCGCGCCCAGCAGCACGCGCAGCACGTAGAAGGTGAATTCGTTGTGCGCGAACATCATGGCCGCAGAGATGAGGCCCCAGGTGACCATGATGCGCGCCATCCAGATGCGCGCGCCCACCTTGTGCATGATGATGTTCGAGGGCACCTCGAACAGCGCGTAGCTCAGGAAGAAGATGGAGGCGCCGAGCGCGAAGGCGGCATCCGAGATGCCGGTGTCCGCCTGGAACGCCTTCTTGGCGAAGCCCACGTTCGCCCGGTCGAGGAAGGCGAGCACGTACATGAGCAAAAGGAACGGCAGGAGCCGCTTTGTAACCTTGGAAATCGTCGCCTGAAGCGACGCGGATGGGGCGGGCATGAGCCTCTCCATGGGAAACGTTGCCTCCGGCCAACTCGGGCTCATTCCCGGATGGCTCTTTTTTTGGCGCGCCCCAGGTGGCGAGGCGCGCAGGGAGACGGCGGCTTTGCGCCGCCAGAATTTCTCGGGCCGCAGTCAGTACACCGCGCGGCCGCCGGAGATGTCGAACACCGCTCCGGTGGAGAAGGCGCAGTCTTCCGACGACAGCCAGGTGATGAGGGCAGCCGCCTCGTCCACTTCCAGGAAGCGGCCCATGGGGATCTTCGAGAGCATGAAGTCGATATGCTCCTGCTTCATCTGGTTGAAGATCTCGGTGCGTGCGGCGGCGGGCGTGATGCAGTTCACCAGGACGTTGGACTGCGCCAGTTCCTTCCCCAGCGACTTGGTGAGGCCGATGACGCCGGCCTTCGACGCCGAATAATGGGAGGCGTTGGGGTTGCCTTCCTTGCCGGCGATG
>JAYSCE010000491.1:0-3352 GCA_041915035.1 Xanthobacter sp. | reverse complement strand
ACGCGGTCGTGCAGGGGACGGAAACCCATAGGGAAACCTCCGGTTCGATGTTGTCCATCGGGGTTGCCTGTTTTGAAGGCGCCGGGAACCCCTCCACCCGGCCCGACCGCGATCTAAGGGCGCCCATTTCGGGCCGCAAGGGGTCGGCTCAAAAAATTTAGCACTCAGGGGAACGGAGTGCCAGCGACCGTTATTCTGCCAGCTTGCAGCGAAAGCGTGGCCTTGCAGGGTCGCTGCGCTGCCCCGCCCGCGGCCCGGGCGGCCGCTGTCAGCAGTCCCGTGCGAAGGCTGCTAGAGCATTGTTTTTGCAGACGGAAACCAATCTTTAGCCTTGGCGTTGGCAAAGTGTGTAGCCGACAATGAAGTGTCCGGTCCCGTCTTCCCCCTTCCTGATGGCAGGCGGGGCCGCGGATTGGAGGTGTGACCCATGGTTTCCCAGGTGTCGCGTGACTTCGTCCTGCAGATGGAAGGCTACGGCCTCGCCACGGCCGAGATCCTCTATCGCATGCCCGACCACCCCGGCCTGCTCCAGACCTTCCTCTGGCAGGATTACGACCTCTGCCCGCGGTTTCCGGAGCTGAACAAGTTCCTGGAGTTCTGGCAACGCGAGATCGAGGGGCGGCTGCATTCCGTGCGGGTCGCCCATTCCGGCCTCATCAAGCCCGCCGAACTGCGGTCCGTGGACGGCATGTTCCTTTTGAACTGATGTGGATCATTCTCTCAACGTCAGGGGGTTTCCGTATCGGTCAACGCACTTTATGGTTTCCAACGGGCGGTGAGGACATGCACGTCTCCGCGGGGGTGGGGCGTGCATGTCCGCTCAATTCACCAGTGCGTCTGCCGTAGCGGCAGATTTGCGCCCCCATGCCCTGCCACCGCCGTTTTCGGGTTGTAGCTGAAGCGTCCACGTCATGAGGGCGCCTTGGACCATCGCACCCCACGAACCTCCGAGCTCCTGGCCGCAGTGCTCGCGTCGCAGGAAGCGGATCAGGTCGCCATCGGCGATCTCGTCAATGCCTTGCGAAACCGCGCTTTCGGCATCCTCTTCCTCATTTTCGGCATTCCCAACTGCATCCCCATGCCGCCCGGCATCCCGGTGGTGTGCGGCATCATCCTCGGCCTCATCGGCCTGCAGATGATGTTGGGGCGGCAGGAATTGTGGCTGCCGGAGCGGATCGCCCGCCGCACCTTCTCGCGTGCCATGCTGGAGGCCATCGTCACCCGGTCTCGGCCGTGGATTGAGCGGTTCGAGCGCATCTCGCGGCCCCGCCTGGAAGAGTTCGCCGGCCCTACGGCGCGGCGGGTGGTGGGCGCGACGGTGGTGGTGCTGGGCTTCATCCTGATCCTGCCCATTCCCTTCCTCGGCAATCTGCCGCCGGGATTTGCCGTGTGCATCTTCGGCCTCGGCCTCGTGGAGCGGGACGGCCTCGTCATCCTCGCGGGCTTCGGCGCGACGATCCTCGGGCTGATGGTGACAGCGCTGATGAGTTGGGCCATCTACCAGGGCGCCATCGCCATCTTCTGAGCCAGTGCCTTCTCCATGTCTGCCTTCCCCCATGCGCGTTGACGCCTTCGACTTCCACCTCCCCGAGGACCGCATCGCCCTGCGCCCTGCCGAGCCGCGCGACACGGCGCGCATGCTCGTCGTCCGCCCCGGCGCCGCGCCAGAGCTGGAAGACCGTATCGTGCGCGACCTGCCGGATTTCCTGAGGCCCGGCGATGCGGTGGTGGTGAATGACACCCGGGTCATCCCCGCCGCGCTGGAAGGCGTGCGCTCCCGCGCGGGCGGCTCGGATGTGGCGGTGGAAGCGACCCTCATCAAGCGCCTCGCGCCCGACCGCTGGCGCGCCTTTGCCAAGCCCGGCAAGCGTCTGCGCGTCGGCGACCGCATCCGCTTCGGCGGCGAGGGCGGCGCCTGCCTGCTTGGCACGCTCGACGCCACCGTGGCGGGCAAGGAGGAAGACGGATCCGTCGTCCTTGCCTTCGATTTCGCCGGCGAGGTGCTGGACGATGCGGTGGCGGCCGTGGGCCACATGCCCATCCCGCCCTACATCGCCGCCCGCCGCCACGAGGATGCGCGGGACAAGGACGACTATCAGACCCTGTTCGCCCGCGTCGCCGGCTCGGTGGCGGCGCCCACCGCGAGCCTGCATTTCACGCCCGACCTCCTCGCCCGCATGGCCGCCGCCGGCGCGACCCTCCATAAGGTGACGCTGCATGTGGGCCCCGGCACTTTCCTGCCGGTGAAGGCGGAGGACACCACCGGCCACACCATGCACGCGGAGTGGGGCGAGGTGACACGTGAGACGGCGGACGCCCTCAATGCGGTGAGGGCGAAGGGCGGGCGCATCTTCACCATCGGCTCCACCTCCACCCGGCTGATCGAGAGCGCGGCGGGAGAGGACGGCCTCATCCGACCCTTCGTGGGGGAAACGGACATCTTCATCACCCCCGGATACCGGTTTCGCGCGGTGGACGCGATGCTCACCAACTTCCATCTGCCGCGCTCGACGCTGGTGATGCTGGTGGCGGCCTTCATTGGGCACGACGCGCAGAAGCGCGCCTATGCCCATGCGATCGCGGAAAATTACCGCTTCTATTCCTATGGCGATGCGTGCCTGCTTCTGCCACAAGGCGGCGCATGACGTCCGACACGCCTGCTGACACCTTCTCCTTCACGCTCTCCGCCACAGACGGCGCCGCCCGCACCGGCTTCGTCTCGACTCCGCGCGGACGTATCCGCACGCCGGCCTTCATGCCGGTGGGCACGGTCGCGACGGTGAAGGGGCTCTATTTCGATCAGGTGAAGGCGGCCGGCGCGGATATCGTGCTCGGCAACACCTACCACCTCATGCTGCGCCCCGGCGCCGAGCGGGTGGCGAAGCTCGGCGGCCTGCACAAATTCATGCGCTGGGATGGGCCGATCCTCACCGATTCCGGCGGCTTCCAGGTGATGAGCCTGTCGAGCCTGCGCAAGATGAGCGAGCAGGGCGTCATCTTCCGCTCCCATGTGGACGGGGCCTATCACGAGATGAGCCCGGAGCGCTCGGTGGAGATCCAGGGCCTGCTCGGCGCCGACATCCAGATGCAGCTCGACGAGTGCGTGCGCCTGCCCTGCACTGACGAGGAGGCCGAGCGCGCCATGCGCCTGTCGCTTCGCTGGGCTGAGCGCTCCAAGCGTGCGTTCGAGACGCAGCCGAAGGGCCGCGCCATCTTCGGCATCGTGCAGGGCGGGGCGGTTCCCGCGCTGCGGATCGAGTCGGCCCGCGCGCTCGCGGACATGGATTTCCCCGGCTATTCCATCGGCGGCCTCGCGGTGGGCGAGCCGCAGGAGGTCATGCTCGCCATGATC
>JAYSCE010000490.1:0-3358 GCA_041915035.1 Xanthobacter sp. | reverse complement strand
TGTTCTATGCCTTGCTGGTGGTGGCCGTGCTGGTGGCGAGCCCGCACTGGCTCGCCGCGCGCCTGCCGCTCGCCTATGCGGTGCCGCTGATCTTCGGCGGGTGGGTGCCCATCCTCGCCTATCTCTCCTCCGTGGGGCGACGCTTCCACGTGCCGATCCTGACCGGCCTGTTCCTCGCCGGCGCGATCGGCGTCTATGTGTTCGGCGACAACCACGCGGTGCGCACCGTGACCGCCGACGAGCCGGCCTATCGCCGCACCAGCCTCGTCCAGGCGGTCCATCTGTGGATGCGAGCCAACGGCTGCGCCGAGCTGCCCGCGTCCTGTCCGCGCCCCATCATCGTCGCCGCCGCGGGCGGGGCGAGCCGGGCCGGCTTCTTACCCGCCAGCGTGATCGGCAATTTCCTTGACTCCGACCGGCACAAGCGGGCGTACAGCTTCCCCCGCGCCGCCGGCAAAAAGGTGCGCCGGGCGGCGCGGGACGACGGGCGGTTCACCCCCGCCATCCAGAGCGCGCTCGACGGAAAGGACATCGCTACCCGCCTGTTCGCCATCTCCGGCGTCTCGGGCGGTTCCTACGGAGCGGCGGTGGTGGCCGCCGCCTTGTCCGCCCGCACCGGCAAGGCGCCCCCCTGCCCCGCCGAGGCCCCCGCCCACTGGTTCGGCGGCGCCATCCATGGCTGGCGCGACTGCCTGGAGAGCATGACGGCGGACGATTTCCTCACCGCCACCTTCTTCGGCCTCGCCTTCCACGATCAGGTGCAGCTGTTCCTGCGCGATCGCGCCGCGCTGCTGGAGGAGGCCTGGGAGGCGAGCTTCGCCCGCCATGTGGGCGCGGCCGGCGCCCATGCCGGCCCCGGCGCCGCACGCCGCCTCACCGAGCCGTTCCTCAGCGCCCCGCGTGATCCCGAGCACTGGGTGCCCTATCTCGTCCTCAACGGCACGTCGGTGGAGACCGGCCAGCGCATCATCACCACCGACCTCCTGCCGACCTACGCGGCGGCGAGCCGCTGCCCGAGCGGCGGCCCCAATGCCGAATGCCCCATCTTCACCCACGCCATCGACTTCCACAGCCTCGTGCGCTCAGACCTCGACGTGCGGCTCTCCACGGCGGCCACCAACTCCGCCCGCTTCCCGGTGATCTCGCCGCCGGGCTCGATCTATCAGGTGGACACGGACGTGGTGGACCGCATCGTGGACGGCGGCTATTTCGAGAATTTCGGCGCCGAAAGCGCGCTCGAGCTGGCGCAGGCCATCGTGGACGTGGAGCCGGCACTGGCGCCCTTCATCCTCGTCGTCTCCAACGATCCCCAGAGCGTGCTCACCGAGGAGCGTACCGCCCGCGGCGTGGTGGTGCCGGATGCGGCCGACCACAGCCTTCTGCCTGAGGTCGCAGGCCCGCTCGGCGCCATTGGCTCGACGCGCGCTTCGGCGGGCGCTGCCCGGTCAGCCTCGTGCAGATCAAGGTCTGGCCCGAGGACAGCGCCGGCCACTGCCCGGTGGGCACCGCGACGCCGGAGAAGATCCGGCAGGTTTCCATGAGCTGGTGGCTCTCCAAGCCGGTGCAGATGAACCTGCACGAGCAGTTGGAGCCCACCCCCGACCGCTGCAACAACCGCACGGCGGTGGAGCAGATCTGGGCCGCCCTCGCCACCCGCTCGGAAGCCTGCACTGGGCCGACGCCCTGAGCGGTGGGCCGTCGCCCGTCCGCAATCGCTTGCAGCGATCTCCACGGGCTTGTACCGGGCAAGACATGGGCCCTCTGGTCAAGCCAGAGGGCGACTGAGATCAGACGCCCATGGCGCGCCGGCCATGCTTGGGCCGTACAGCTCCGCAGTCCAACTGCCGTCGTCCTCCGGCTTGACCGGAGGACCCACAGCTCCCGGGTTTCGCTCTCCCGGCGGGAGCTTGGTGCAAGGCCCCGGCTCGGCGCTCCGGCTCGAACGGGCGCTTATGACGCCCCGCCCGAGGGCGCGCGGCGGCGGCGGGGAATGCTAAACTCCCCTTGTTTCATCCGCCGCCGGCCTGACCGGCATTGATATTTCAAGATTTGGAGGCAGCCCGCCATGGCGCGCGCCCGTACCGCCTATCTCAACCGGGCCGATGTGCCCGACCGCGCCGCTCTGCAGGCGGCGCTCGACGCCTTCAAGCTCAAGCTGGTTCTGGATGACGGCTATGTGCCGCTGGAAACCTCCGGCTATCTGCCCTGCACCCTTCAGGGCGAGGATGCCGGCTTCACCCTGCGCTTCCGCGATGTGGGGGAGGAAGGCGGAAAGTACCCAGCCCTCGCCCCTGTGCTGGGCGCGCGGGACGTGGCCGCCGACATCAAGTGGACCGGCGACATCCGCGAGGAGGTGAGCGCCATGGCGGTGCTCGCCGCCCTCGCCGGCTCATTCGGCGCCGTGGTCCACGACCCGGAGAAGGACGCGCTCATCGAATCGAAAAAGCTCCTCGCCCGTGCCAGGGAAGGTGCCGAGGAGCTGTAGGCGTCTCGCCGATGCTTCGCCTCAGTGCGCGACGCTCTTCGACAGCAGGTTGATGACGACCACGCCGGCGATGATGAGCCCGAGGCCGATCAGCGCCGCGAGGTCCAGCTTCTGGCCGTAATAGATCCACGCAAATCCGGTGACGAGCACGATGCCGACGCCGGACCAGATGGCATAGGCGATGCCCACTGGCAGGGTGCGGAGCGTCAGCGAGAGGCAGAAGAAGGCGATCGCGTAGCCGATCACCACGATGACCGAGGGGCCGAGCTTGGTGAAGCCTTCCGCCGACTTGAGGGCCGAGGTGGCGATGACCTCGGCGACGATGGCGATGAGAAGATAGACGTAGCTCATGTGACCAGCCCCCAATGACCTGCCCCAACGCCGCGGCGCTCCGCAGCCCCATGCGCAGAAGAAGCGCCGGCCGTGGCACTGTCAACGCGGGGAAAGTCCGCAGCCCCAGCCAGCCCGCCTTTCCGTTGGAGGTGGCGTTCACGCCCGGCTATGCTTCCTCCCCTACCCTTCCCAGCACGACGGTGCCCGTGACCGAGCCCTTCACCCCCCGTGATCCCGCCTTCGAGACCAAGGTGCGCGACAGCTTCGCTCGCCAGCCCTTCATGGCGCTCATCGGCGCCGAACTCGGCGCGGTGGCGCCGGGGCGGGTGGAGATCGTGCTGCCCCATGCGGACAAGGTGACCCAGCAGCACGGCTATTTCCACGGCGGCTCCATCGGCGCCATCGCCGACACGGCCGGGGGCTATGCCGCCTTCAGCCTGTTCCCGCCGGAGTCGACTGTGCTGACGGTGGAGTACAAGATCAACATCATGGCCCCCGGCAAGGGCGAGCGTCTTATCGCCGTGGGCGAGGTGACGCGGG
>JAYSCE010000489.1:0-3360 GCA_041915035.1 Xanthobacter sp. | reverse complement strand
GGAGGACGTGGCACCGCTGGCCCGGCTGTTCATCGCAGAATTGAGCGCGCGGCTCGGCGTCCCGCCCCTCGACCTCACCGCGCCGGTGCTCGCCTTCCTCACCCGCTATCCCTGGCCCGGCAATGTGCGTGAGCTGCGCAACGTGATCGAGCGCTCGCTGATCCTCGGCGACTTCCCGCGCGACGTGGTGCCCGAAGGCGTGGACGAGGAGGATGCTCCCGGAGTCGCCCTCGACGCGGTGGAGAAGGCGCACATGCTCAAGGTGCTGGCCGAGGCCGGCGGCAACCGGGCGGAGGCGGCGCGCCGCCTCAAGGTCTCGCGCAAGACGCTCGACCGCAAGCTGAAGGCCGGGAATGGCTGAGGCGACGAAAAAGGCCGTTGATCCGCCGCGCGGGGTCCTCGCCCGGCTGCGCTCGGTGCGCATGCGGCTCCTCGCCATCGCGCTTCTGCCCACGCTCATCATTCTGCCGGCGGTGCTGGCGCTGGTCGTTACCTGGTGGACGCGGCAGTTCGACCGCCTCCTCATCTCCAAGGTCAACGGCGACCTCACCATCGCCCGCCAATATCTCGACCGGCTCAGGGAGCGCTCCGACGAGACGCTGCATGCGCTGGGGGATTCCGTCGCCTTCGCCCGCGTCACCGCGTCCGGCAGCAGCGCCGCCCTCGCGGACTTTCTTGATGCCCGGCGCAAGATGATGGGGCTCGATTTCCTCTATCTCATCGATGCCGATGGCCACAGCCGCGCCGCGGCGCCGGCCGGCGCCGCGAGGGAAGCGAGCCAGATGTGGCCGGTGGAGCGCCGGGCGCTCGCCGGCACCGCCTCCACCGAGATCGACATCTTCGGCCCGCAGGAGCTGGAAAGGCTCTCACCGCAACTGGCGGCGCGCGCCCATATCGCCCTCGTGCCCACCCCCGGCGCCGTGCCCACGAGCCGGGAGGCGGAGGACCGGGGCATGGTGGTGCAGTCCGGCACGCTGGTGGAGATGCCGGGGGGCGCGCGAGCGGCGCTGGTGGGCGGCGTGCTGCTCAACCAGAACCTCGACTTCATCGACACCATCAACGATCTCGTCTACCGCCCCGGCAGCCTGCCCGAGGGCTCGGCCGGAACCGCCACCCTGTTCGTGGACGACGTGCGCGTCTCCACCAACGTGCGCCTGTTCGAGGGGCGGCGGGCGCTCGGCACCCGCGTGTCGCAGGAGGTGCGGAACGCGGTGCTGGGCGAGGGCCGCGTGTGGCTCGACCGGGCCTTCGTGGTGAGCGACTGGTACATCTCCGCCTACGAGCCGGTGGTGGACAGCCACGGCAAGCGCATCGGCATGCTCTATGTGGGCTTCCTGGAAGCGCCATTCCTCGCGCTCAAGCGGGCGAGCCTTGCCGCCGTGGCGGTGGGCTTCCTGCTGGTGGCGCTGGTGGCCATTCCCGTGCTGCTGCGCTGGGCGGCGGCCATCTTCCGCCCGCTGGAGGCGATGAACGCGACCATCGCGGCGGTGGAGGGCGGCACCCTGTCCGCCCGCACCGGCGTCGCTGCGACCTCGGACGAGATCGGCCGTGTCGCCCACCACCTCGACGACATGCTGGACCTCTTGCAGGAGCGCGACGCGGAGCTTCGGCGGTGGACCGAAGAACTGGACCGCCGCGTCGCCGCGCGCACGCAGGAACTGGAGGATGCCAACGCCGAACTGGCCGCCACCCAGCGCCAGCTCGTCATGTCCGAGAAGCTCGCCGCCATCGGCGAGATCACGGCGGGCGTCGCCCACGAGATCAACAATCCGGTGGCGGTCATCCAGGGCAATCTCGATGTGGCGCGCGACGTGCTGGGAAGCGCGGCGGCGCCGGTGCGGACCGAGTTCAATCTCATCGACCAGCAGGTTCACCGCATCAACGTCATCGTCTCCAAGCTCCTGCAGTTCGCGCGGCCCGCCGAATTCGCCGGCCATCTCGATCCGGTGGCGCCCGGCGAGGTGGTGGGCGATGCCCTGCTTCTGGTGCAGCACCTGCTCTCGCGCAGCGAGATCCAGGTCGCCCGCACCGACGGCGCCACGCGCCTCGTGATGATGAACCGGGTGGAATTGCAGCAGGTACTCATCAATCTGATGGTCAACGCCGTCCACGCCATGCCGCAGGGTGGCACGCTCACCGTCACCACGCGGGACGAGACGCGCGGGCGGCTGGCGGGCGTGGGCATCGAGGTGGCGGACACCGGCACGGGCATTCCCGAGGAGCGGATCGGCCGCGTGTTTGATCCCTTCTTCACCACCAAGCCGCAAGGCGGCACCGGGCTCGGCCTCTCCATCAGCTACACGCTCATCGAGCGCGCGGGCGGCACGATGGCGGTGGAAAGCCCGCCGGGATCGGGCGCCGTCTTCTCCATCTGGCTGCCGGAGGCCGGGAGCGCGGCGGACGAGGGACCGGCGCATTTCGCCTGAATTTCAGGCGCGCCCAACATATGAGCGGTCAGGGCGCGCAGCGGCCCTTGCATCGCAGTCGGGGCGTTCGTACCGTCCGTATATAACAGTCATCCAGCAGGTGCCCGCCATGAAGTGGGACAAGGGCAACACGCCAATCATGCCGCGCATCGTGCCCGGCACCATGATCCGCATCCTGCCACCCTGGCAGAAGACCGGGCAGAAGCGCGCCAACCCGCTGCGCGGCCCGGCGCTGCGCGTGATCGAGGCGGAGCCGTCCGAGGCTGCGCCCGTCGCGCCGGAGAAGAAGCCATGAAAGCGGATACGGAGCGCACGGCCACCGACTTCGCCGGCTACGCCTTCACCCCCGCCGAGGCCGCGCCGGCCCGCCCCGGCCTCTTCATTCTCACCCGCACCGTGGCCGGCCGGCCCTTGCCGCTCTATGTGGGCGAGGGGGAGGACATGGCCGCGGCGCTCGCCGCCTTCCGTGCCGCGAACCCGAAAGAAGCGGGTGTGGCGGACGGCCTGTTCGTGCTCGACCGCCCCATGGCACGGGTGCGGCAGCACACGCTGCGCGACATCGTCTCGCGCTTCGATCCGCCGCTGAACGTGGAGCACCGCAAGGCCCCGGCCGCGCCGGAACTCGCCGCTTTGGTGGAGGATCGCGGCGCGGCGCTGGGCGGGCTGAACGAGCGGCCGGGCGCGCCGCTCTCCGTCACCGAGGACGATCTCAAAAAGCTCGTGGAAAGCTTCTATGGCCGCGCCGCCGCCGACCCGCTGCTCGGCCCGGTCTTCGCCCGCGCCATTCCCGACTGGGAAGGGCATTACCAGATCGTGCAGAACTTCTGGTCCCGCACTCTGCTCGGCACGGCGCGCTATTCCGGCATGCCGTTCGCCGCTCACATCCCGCTCCAGCTCAAGCCGGAGCATTTCACCCGCTGGGTGGCGCTGTTCA
>JAYSCE010000488.1:0-3361 GCA_041915035.1 Xanthobacter sp. | reverse complement strand
GGCGCCTACCTGAAGTGGTCGTTCGCCTGGCCGGTGAACCGCCGCATCATCTACAACCGCGCGTCGTGCAACATCGACGGCAAGCCGTGGGACGATACCCGCAAGCTGATCTGGTGGGACGGGGCCAAATGGACGGGCTACGACGTGCCCGACATCGCCCCCACCGCCAAGCCGCAGGATGTGGGCCCGTTCATCATGAACCCGGAAGGCGTCTCCCGCCTGTTCACACGGGGCATGATGCGGGACGGACCGTTCCCGGTGCATTACGAGCCGTTCGAGAGCCCGGTCGCCAACCTCATCGCCCCCAAGGTGCGGGGCAATCCGGTGGCGCGCGTGTTCAAGGATGACTTCGCCCAGTTCGCGGACGTGGCGTCGAAGGAGTTCCCCTATGCGGCGACCTCCTACCGGCTCACCGAGCACTTCCACTACTGGACGAAGAACAACCACGTGAATTCGGTGCTCCAGCCCGAGTTCTTTGTGGAGATCTCCGAGCACCTGGCGAAGGAGAAGTCGATCCAGAACGCCGGCTGGGTCCGCGTGTGGTCGAAGCGGGGCTCCGTCTTCGCCAAGGCCTACGTGACCAAGCGCATCCGTCCCCTGATGGTGGACGGCAAGCCCATCCACGTGGTCGGCATCCCCATCCACTGGGGCTTCGTCGGCGCCGCCAAGAAGGGCTTCCCGGCCAACGTGCTCACCCCGTTCGTGGGTGACGCGAACATCGAGACGCCGGAGTTCAAGGCGTTCCTCGTCAACATCGAGCCCTCCACCGGGCCGGTGGCGTAAGGAAAAGGAGAACCAGCCATGTTTCCTCCGATTCCAAACCCCACCACCGCCCCCGTGGCGCCCAAGCTGAGCGATGCGGACCTCGTCCGCCGCTCGGCCTCCGGTTCCCCCTCGCAGGTCGAGTTCAAGGAGCCGGTGGCCAAGCTCATCGACGTGTCGAAGTGCATCGGCTGCAAGGCCTGCCAGGCGGCGTGCCTCGAATGGAACGAGCTCCATGAGGAGATCGGCACCTTCAACGGCACCTACACCAACCCGCCGGACCTGACGCCCGCTTCGTTCACGCTCATGCGCTTCACCGAGTGGGTGAACCCCGAGACGGACAATCTCGAATGGCTCATCCGCAAGGACGGATGCATGCACTGCGCCGATCCGGGCTGCCTGAAGGCCTGCCCGGCGCCCGGCGCCATCGTGCAGTATTCCAACGGCATCGTGGACTTCGACCACGCCAAGTGCATCGGCTGCGGCTATTGCGTGAAGGGCTGCCCCTTCAACATCCCGCGCATCTCGCAGGTCGATCACAAGGCCTACAAGTGCACGCTGTGCTCGGACCGCGTGGCGGTCGGCCAGGGTCCCGCCTGCCAGAAGGCATGCCCCACCCAGGCCATCGTCTTCGGCACCAAGACGCAGATGAAGCAGTGGGCCGAGGGCCGCATCAAGGATCTGAAGTCCCGCGGCTACAAGAATGCGGGCCTCTACGATCCGCCCGGCGTGGGCGGCACGCACGTGATGTACGTGCTGCAGCACGCCGACAAGCCCTCGATCTATGCGGGCCTGCCGGACAATCCGCGCATCAGCCCCATCGTCGAGGCGTGGAAGGGCGTGACCAAATATGTGGGCCTCGGCGTCATGGGCTTCGCCGCCCTCGCCGGCGCGCTGCATTACCTCGTCAACGGCGCCAACAAGGTGTCGCCGGAAGACGAGGCGAACGCCGAGAAGCTGGCGGCTGAGAAGCTGTCGTCCGGAGGCCGCTCATGAGCGCACCCTACGATCTGGAAAAAGGCGACGCGGTTCATCCGGGTCGCCCGGTGCAGGTGGACCGCTACACGGTGGGCGCCCGCATCAACCACTGGGTGACGGCCATCAGCCTGATCCTTTTGGCGATTTCCGGCCTCGCCTTGTTCCACCCCAGCCTCTATTTCCTCACCGGCCTGTTCGGCGGCGGGCAGATGACGCGCACCATCCATCCCTGGATCGGCGTCGTGCTCTTCTTCTCCTTCGCCGGCATGTTCCTGCGCTTCTGGAAGGCCAACCTCTGGAAGAGCGAGGACGGCACCTGGATGCGTCGCATCCGCGACGTCATCGCCGGCCACGAGGAGAAGCTGCCCGAGCTTGGCAAGTACAATGCCGGGCAGAAGCTGGTGTTCTGGGGCATGAGCCTGCTCATCGCGGTGCTCATTACCTCTGGCGTGGTGATCTGGCAGGTCTATTTCGCCACCTACACCACCATCGAGCAGCAGCGCATCGCCCTTCTGGTGCATGCGCTGGCGGCGGTGGCGATCATCTGCGTGTGGATCGTCCACGTATACGCTGCCATCTGGGTCAAGGGCACCATCAGCGCCATGACAAAGGGGCAGGTGACGGGCGGCTGGGCGTGGCGGCACCACCGGAAGTGGTTCCGCGAACTGGTCAGCTCCCGCAAGTCCGGCACCCGCGGGACTCCCGCGGAATAGGTCTTGGCTCTATAATGGCCTCCCGGCCGCCGCGTGCGACCGGGAGGTTCATGCCCGTCCACGTGACCCGTGAGGTTCGTGAGGTCCATCATGTCGCGTACCTTCGGCCCCGCGTCGGCGTCCATTCCCGATCCCTCCGTGCTGGAGGGCGTGACGGCCCCGACCTTCGCCTATCTGCCGGACCCCTCGACCCTGTTCGCCCGCCGCGCGGCGCGGTTCCGGCATCTGGCGCAGAACAATCCCCTCGCCCCCTACCTCACCTTCCTCGCCGGCCTCAGCGAGGCGCAGCACGCCGCCATCGCCGCGACGCCCGCGCCCGAGCCGGTGGACACCGCGCAGGTCGAGCGCGCCCGCGCCAATGAGATGCCGCCCCTCGACCGCAGCCATTTCACGCCCGACGCCGCCTTCGACACCCTGTTTGAGCGGGCGCTGGCCGAGGCGACCAAGGTCGAGCAGCCCGAGGCCGCCCGCACCGCGCTGGAGCGGGTGCGCATGGCCTCCGACGTGGCGCGCGGCGAGATGATCCGCAACGTGCTCGCCTCCTCCATCCCGGAGGAAGCGCTGGCCGAGCACCTCTATGTGGCGGCGGCGCTGGAAGCCCATTTCGCCCGGCTCGCGTCCCAGCTCGACGCCACACGGCTCGTGCCGGTGGGCGACGGCGTGTGTCCCACCTGCGGCGGGCCGCCGGTGGGCAGCCTCATCGTCAACTGGCCCACCTCCCACGGCGCGCGCTATTGCGCCTGCGCCCTGTGCGGCACGCTGTGGAATTTCGTCCGGGTGCGCTGCACCGCCTGCGGCTCCACGGCCGGCATCGGCTATCAGGAGGTGGAGGGCGGCAATGGCGCGGTGAAGGCCGAGACCTGCGACACCTGCCACGCCTCTTCCAAGGTGTTCTATCTCGCGCAGGA
>JAYSCE010000487.1:0-3398 GCA_041915035.1 Xanthobacter sp. | reverse complement strand
CGAACTTCAAGGAAGGCCTGACCGTGCTGGAGTACTTCAACTCCACCCACGGCGCGCGTAAGGGCCTTGCCGACACCGCTCTGAAGACGGCCAACTCGGGTTACCTCACCCGTCGTCTCGTCGACGTGGCGCAGGATTCCATCATCACCGAGCGCGATTGCGGCTCGGACAAGGGAATCCACATGCGCGCCATCATCGACGCGGGCCAGATCGTGGCGTCGCTCGCCTCGCGTGTCCTCGGCCGCACCGCGGCGGAAGACATCGTGGAGCCGGCGACCGGCGACATCATCGTGCCGCGTGGCTCGATGATCGAGGAGCCGCACATTGATCGCATCAACAAGTCCGGCATCCAGGAAATCAAGATTCGCTCGGTCTTGACCTGCGAGACCCGCAACGGCGTGTGCGGCACCTGCTACGGGCGCGACCTCGCCCGCGGCACGCCCGTCAACATGGGCGAGGCGGTGGGCGTCATCGCCGCCCAGTCCATCGGCGAGCCGGGCACCCAGCTCACCATGCGCACCTTCCACATCGGCGGCGCGGCGACCCTCGCCGACTCGTCCTTCGTGGAATCGAACTTCGAGGGCTCCGTCCGCATCCGCAACCGCAACGTGGCGCGGAACTCGGACGGCGATCTCGTGGTCATGGGCCGCAACCTCGCGGTGGTCATTGTCGACCATGACGGCACCGAGCGCGCGGTGAACCGCGTGCAGTACGGCGCCCGCCTCAAGGTGGACGAGGGCGACACCATCAAGCGCGGCCAGCGCATCGCCGAGTGGGACCCCTACACCCGTCCGATCCTCACCGAGGTCGACGGCACGGTGGCCTTCGAGGACCTGATGGAAGGCGCGTCCATGAACGAGACGGTCGACGAGTCGACCGGTATCGCCAAGCGCGTCGTCACCGACAGCCGTTCCGGCCGCGGTCCGGAACTGCGCCCGGCCATCCTCATCAAGGGGAAGGACGGCAAGGTCTCCAAGCTGCCGCGCGGCGGCGATGCCCGCTATCCGCTGCCGGTGGAGGCGATCATCTCGGTCGACCCGAACCAGCACCTGAAGGCCGGCGACGCGGTGGCCCGCGTGCCCATGGAGAGCGCCAAGACGCGCGACATCACCGGCGGTCTGCCGCGCGTGGCGGAGCTGTTCGAGGCGCGCCGTCCCAAGGACGCGGCCATCATCGCGGAGATTTCCGGCACCATCCGGTTCGGCCGCGACTACAAGAACAAGCGCCGCCTCTCCATCGAGCCGGCGGACGGCGGGGATCCGGTCGAGTACCTGATCCCGAAGGGCAAGCACATCCATCTCCAGGACGGCGACGTGGTGGAGAAGGGCGATTTCATCGTCGACGGCAATCCGGCGCCGCACGACATCCTGGCGATCAAGGGCGTGGAAGAGCTCGCCGCCTTCCTTGTGAACGAGATCCAGGAGGTCTACCGGCTGCAGGGCGTGAAGATCAATGACAAGCACATTGAGGTGATCGTCCGGAACATGCTGCAGAAGATCGAGATCGACGACGCCGGGGAGACGGACTTCCTCGACGGCGAGCAGGTCGATCGGCTCGAGTTCATCGAGGCGAACGAGAAGGCCGCGGAGGAGGCGAAGAAGCCCGCCACCGGCCGGCCCGTGCTGCTCGGCATCACCAAGGCGTCGCTGCAGACCCGCTCCTTCTTCTCGGCGGCCTCGTTCCAGGAGACCACCCGCGTCCTCACGGAAGCGGCGGTCAACGGCAAGATCGATCCGCTTGAGGGCCTCAAGGAGAACGTCATCGTCGGCCGCCTCATCCCGGCCGGTACCGGCGCCCAGATGAATCGCCTGCGCACCATCGCGACCAACCGCGACGATCTCATCGTCGCGACCCGCGACGAGCAAGGCGAGGGCCAGCCCCTCGTGGAAGGCCCCGCCGACGCGGCGGAGTGACACCGGGGCCCACGCCCGCACCCATCGGAAAGGCCGCCCCCCCCCCGGGGCGGCCTTTTCTTTTATCGGTTGGCTATGCGCCGTAGGTCGCCGATCGGGTCGATCTCCGGCATTGCCGAGGCGACGGTCGCAAGCTGACACTGTCCATGGTTTCCTTGGGGAATCGGGGCGCGGATCATGGTCAAGCTCAGGCGTAACCTCGGGCCGGTGGAGGCGGTGGGGCTTTCCGTCTCGGTGATGGCGCCGACCATGTCCATGGCGCTGAACGTGACGCTGGCGGTCGGCGCCGCAGGCATCGCTGCCCCCCTCGGCTTTGCCGTGGGCACGCTGCTGGTGGCCATCGTCGGCTTCTCCTTCGTCTTCTTCGCACGGAAGACGACGCGCGCCGGCTCGGCCTATTCCTACATCGGCCAGACCTTCGGGCCTCGTGCCGGCTTCATCGCCGGCTGGTGCATGCTGCTGCTCTACATCGCCGGCGGCTCGGGCAGCGCGGCGCTTGTGGGGGACTTCCTGCGGGCGGCCTTCGCCGATCACGGGATCCACATCGGCGGCTGGTGGCTGGCGCTCGGCGTCGCGGCGCTGCTCGTCGGCACGCTGTTCGCCTACCGGGACATGGCAGTCGCCGCGCGGCTCATGCTGCTGCTGGAGCTGGGGTCAATCTGTGTCATCGTCTATCTCGGCGTGAAGATCCTCACCGCCGTCGGCGCCACCGGCGGTCTCACAACCGCGCCGTTCCGTCCCGACCCCGCCATGGGCTGGTGGGGGGTTGGCTATGCCGTCGTGTTCGCCGTGCTCTCCTTCGCCGGCTTCGAGGCGGCGGCGACGCTGGCAGAGGAGACCGGCCAGCCCGGCCGCGCCATTCCCATCGCACTGCTTGGCTCGGTGGTGCTCGCCGGCCTGTTCTTCGTCTTCGCCTCCTACATCCAGGTTGTCGGATTCGGAGTGGACAACATGAAGGCCCTCGCCGCCGACGAGGCGCCGCTCAACACGCTGGCGCTGAAATACGGCACCGTGCGCATGGCGACCGCGCTGGATATCGCCGCTGCGGTGTCGGCCGTCTCCGCCGTGCTGGGAACACTCTCCGCCGCCGGGCGCATGCTGTTCGTGCTCGGCCGCGCCGGCCTGTCGGAGGCGGCGGCGCGGGTACACCCGGTTCATGGTACACCGTCCGTGTCCGTGCTGGTGGTGGGGCTCCTGATGCTCGCCGGCCTCCTCGCCTGGGCGCCCTTCATCGGTCCGGCGGACTATTACGACAATGTGGGCACCATCGGCGTGCTGGCGCTGATCGTCGCCTATCTCGGCGTCACGCTGGCCGCCGTCACCCATGCGGTGAGGGCGAAGAGCCTCGTGTGGCTGGCGCTGGGGCTGCTGGGGACGCTGGCCATGCTCTGGCCGCTCTACAATTCAGTCTACCCCGTCCCGGCCTTCCCCGGAAACCTCTGGCCCTACGTGGTGGGCGTGTGGATCGCGCTCGGCGCGGCGGTC
>JAYSCE010000486.1:3176-3407 GCA_041915035.1 Xanthobacter sp. | reverse complement strand
TCGCGTGCCTATCTCCACCACCTCGTGCGCTGCGAGGAGATGCTGGGGGCCATGCTGATCTCCTGGGCCAACATCCATTACTACCAGCAGCTCATGGCTGGTGCCCGCGCCGCCATCGCCGCCGGGCGGTATGCGGATTATGTGGCGGAGACCAAGGCGGGCTGGGCGCGGGGCGATCTTCCGCTGTGGGAAGGCTGAGGCCCTGGCGCGGCGCATCTTCAAGCCGCCTCG
>JAYSCE010000486.1:0-3166 GCA_041915035.1 Xanthobacter sp. | reverse complement strand
CCCAAATGGCCCGCCCCGGCCGACACGCCGCACCAGCCGGCTTTGGACTTCACCTTCGCCCTGTGATAAGCGCAGGGTCCGCTCCGGCCGGGCGCCAGCCGCCCTTGCCCGGAGCCTCCACGCCATCACCGGAGACCTGCCATGGCCTCGCAGGACGCGAACCGCTCCTCCGTCACGGAGGAAATGAACCGCTTCTTCACCGCCTCTCTCGCCGAGACCGATCCCGAGATCGCCGGCGCGGTGCAAGCGGAGCTGGGTCGCCAGCGGGACGAGATCGAGCTGATCGCCTCCGAGAACATCGTCTCGCGCGCCGTGCTCGAAGCCCAGGGCTCCGTGCTCACCAACAAGTATGCCGAGGGCTATCCGGGCAAGCGCTACTACGGCGGCTGCCAGTTCGTGGACGTGGCCGAGAACCTCGCCATCGACCGCGCCAAGAAGCTGTTCGGCTGCAATTTCGCGAACGTGCAGCCCAATTCCGGCAGCCAGGCGAACCAGGGCGTGTTCTTCGCGCTGCTCCAGCCGGGCGATACCTTCCTCGGCCTCAACCTCGCCGCGGGCGGACACCTGACCCACGGCTCGCCGGTGAACATGTCCGGCAAGTGGTTCAAGCCGGTGCCCTACACCGTGCGCGAGGACGACCAGCGCATCGACTACGAGGCGGTGGCCCAACTCGCCGACCAGCACAAGCCGAAGCTGATCGTGGCCGGCGGCTCCGCCTATCCGCGCATCATCGACTTCGCCAAGATGCGCGCCATTGCCGACAGCGTCGGCGCGCTGCTGATGGTGGACATGGCGCATTTCGCGGGGCTGGTCGCCGGTGGCGCCCATCCGAGCCCGTTCCCGCACGCCCATGTGGTGACGACCACCACCCACAAGACCCTGCGCGGCCCCCGCGGCGGCATGATCCTCACCAATGACGAGGACATCGCCAAGAAGATCAACTCGGCCATCTTCCCCGGCATCCAGGGCGGCCCGCTCATGCACGTCATCGCCGCCAAGGCGGTGGCGTTCGGCGAGGCGCTGCGCCCGGAGTTCAAGCTTTACGCGAAGAACGTCGTGGAAAATGCGAAGGCGCTTGCGGAAACCCTGAAGGGCCACGGCTTCGCCATCGTCTCCGGCGGCACCGACACCCACCTCATGCTGGTGGACCTGCGCCCCAAGCGCCTCACCGGCAAGGTGTCCGAGGCCGCGCTCGGCCGCGCCCACATCACCTGCAACAAGAACGGCATCCCGTTCGATCCCGAGAAGCCCTTCGTGACCTCCGGCGTGCGCCTCGGCACCCCGGCGGGCACCACCCGCGGCTTCGGGGTGGCGGAGTTCCAGCAGGTGGGCAACCTCATCGCCGAGGTGCTCGACGTGCTCTCCCAGAAGGGCTCGGACGAGGACAGCCTCGTCGAGGCCGCCGTGCGCGAGAAGGTCTCGACCCTGCTCGCCCGCTTCCCCATCTATCCCTGAGGATCGAAGACGGGGAAGGCGTGAAGGATGCGGTGCCCCTATTGCGGCGGCCTTGAGACGCAGGTGCGCGATTCCCGGCCGACGGAAGACAACACCGCCATCCGGCGCCGCCGCATCTGTCCCGATTGCGGCGGCCGCTTCACCACGTTCGAGCGGGTGCAGCTGCGCGAGCTGATGGTGCTCAAGCGCTCCGGACGGCGCGTGCCGTTCGAACGGGATAAGCTGGAAAAGTCCGTCAGCGTCGCCCTGCGCAAGCGCCCGGTGGAGCATGAGCGCGTGGAGCGCATGATCAACGGCATCGTGCGCCAGCTGGAAAGCGTTGGCGAGGGCGACATCACCTCCGAGACCATTGGCGAGATGGTCATGGAGGGGCTGAAGCAGATCGACGACGTGGCTTACGTGCGCTTCGCCTCGGTCTATCGCAATTTCCGCGAGGCAAAGGACTTCGAGAACGCCCTGGCGGAGCTCTCCAGCGAGGGCGAGCCGCGCCCGGCCGATGGAGAGCCCGCAGCCGACAAGCCGCGTCCCCGCCCGACGCCACGGGGCGGGGAATGAGCGGCCGTCCGGTGCCATCCGCGCCCGTCCTGTCGCCGCGCGAGGACGAGCTGTTCATGGCGGAGGCGCTCAAGGTCGGCCAGACCGGCCTCGGCCGCACTTGGCCCAATCCCTCCGTTGGCGCCGTGGTGGTGCAGCATGTGGACGGGGTGCCGCGCGTCGTCTCCAGCGCCGCCACCGCCCCCACCGGTCGCCCCCATGCCGAGCCGCAGGCGCTCGCCGCCGCCGGTGAGCTGGCGCGCGGCTCGACGCTCTATGTCACGCTGGAGCCCTGCTCCCACCACGGCCGCACGCCGCCCTGCGCCGATGCCGTCATCAATGCCGGTGTCGGCCGCGTGGTCGCCGCCATTGAGGATCCCGACCACCGGGTGAAGGGCAGGGGGGTCGCGCGCCTGCGCGCCGCCGGCTTCGCGGCCGGCCTCGGGGTCGGCGCCGCGCAGGCGCGGGTCGAGCACGCCGGCCCCAACCCCCCCGGCACGGGGGGCCGGCCCCGCCCCACGCCCCTGCTCGCGGTTTCCGCCGATGGCAAGGCCGCCCACGCCGGGCCGAAGCCGGCCGTCGTCACCGGGGCCGAGGCACGGGCGCGGGCGCATCTCATGCGGGCCCATACGGATGCCATCCTCGTCGGGATCGGCACGGTGCTCGCCGACGACCCCATGCTGACCTGCCGGCTGGAGGGCTATGAAGGCCGCTCGCCCGTGCGCCTCGTGCTGGATGCGGAGCTCGACATCCCGCTCACCTCCGCTCTGGTTCGCACAGCCTGCAATGTGCCCCTGTGGGTGATCGCCGCCGAGGATGCCCCCGCCCATCGCGCGGCCGCGCTGAACGAGCGCGGCGTCGAGGTGCTGCGCGCGCCCCGCGGGGCGGACGGGCGCATCCATATTCCGGCCGTGGTCAAGCTGCTGGGCCTGCTCGGCCTCACCCGCGTGATGGTCGAGGGAGGGCCGACCACCGCCGCCCGCTTCCTGGAAGCGGGCGTGGTGGACGAGGTGGCGGTGTTCCGCAGCCCCGTCATTCTGGGACCGGACGCTTTCCCCGCCCTTGCCGGCCGCCCGCTCATCCGGCTGACCCAGCCGGTGGGATTTGCCGAGGTGGAGCGTACCGAACTCGGCGCCGACCACCTCGTCCGCTTGTGGAGACGCTGAGATGTTCACCG
>JAYSCE010000485.1:0-3421 GCA_041915035.1 Xanthobacter sp. | reverse complement strand
TTCGGATCGGTGCCGGGAGCGGGAGGCAGCTGCATGTCCTCCTTCTACAGTATCGCCCGGCCACGGGCATGACCTCGCGTCCGTCGGGCGGCAACGAAGAATTAACCATCGCAGCGTCAGGATGGATCGGGGTTCCGTCAGATGGTTCGGACCTCCGCCGCCAGTGCGTACCTCCCTCCCGCAAGGAGAACACGGCGCCGGCCTAGTTGCCATTCAACCGGCACGGCGCATGCTCTTTGGACGCACTTTTGTGTTTCCTGGGCTCCTTTGATATGAGGGGCGCCCAGTTGAGGTTATTCGGAGCTGCGTGATGGCTAATCCGCGCGTCTATGTTTACCAGTTCGCCTCCGGCTCCCAGTGGGCGGCCGGTGACAGCGTGGAGGCGTACCTGCGCCGTCTTCTGGATGTGGACTTCACCCAGTCGCTTCGCGCCGACCGCCTCGCGGCCGTGACCGCCTTCCTCGACGAAGCCTTCCAGCTCGCCTACACCATCGGCTGGAGCGGCACCGCGCGGGAGATCCCGCAGATGTTCTCGCTGCCCGGCATGCCGGCCGAAGAGGCCGTGCACATGATCGCCTGGGAGCAGGAAGACGGCGTGGCCTTCATCGCCTCGCCCTATCCGCTGCCGTGGCTCGACGCCAAGGCGTCCCGCACAACCGATTCCGACCGCGCCGTTCCGGTGGAGGCATCCGCCGCCCCCGTCGCCCGTCCGGCGCAGGCGCAGCCGCTGGAAGTGGTCTCGGCCCAGGCCGAGGAAGCGGTGGAAGCCGCCCTCGACCCGTTCTCCGAATATGTGCGCCGCGAGGAGGCCGCGCGCCTCTCGCGCGAGCCCGCACCCCTCGCCGAGGATCGCGACGCCGCCCGCCGCTTCTTCTGAGCGAACACTCCCCCGATCCGCGATGCGCGCCCCCCAAGGGCGCGCATCGTCGTTCCGGGGCCCCTTCATCCAGTCTGGAACGATGCCAGGGAGCGCGTGCGCCTTGCTCCGGCCGCAACGCTTGGATAGATGAATCACGGTGTGGACCGCGGCGCAGCCCGTTCGACCTGGGCCGGCGCGGTTAACCTAAAGTGACGTGTTTCGTGGTGCGTGCGTATCGTGGTGGCGTTTCCCATCCTGATTGCCCCAAGGTGAAACCAGCGTCCGTCGCAGGGCCGCGCCAGATCGATGCGCGGCGCATCCCGCGTCGGGCATGTTCCAAGGCTGATCGGTCCGGTTCCATGCCGGATGCGGAGACCTGAATTTGCGGTCGTTTCTCGCCGGCGTCCTCGCTCTGCCCGTGGCGCTCCTCCTCATGCTCAGTGCGCTCACCGGCAGCGCGCGGGCGATGGAGGCGATTGCGCTGCGGCTCGATGCCAAGGTGGTGGACCTGCTGCCCGCCGTCGAGCGCCAGACCACCGAGGACGGCCGCTTCCAGATTTCCACCGCCCCCGATGCCGAGGGCGTCGTGCGGCGCATCGAGGTGCCGACCTCCGACGGGCGCAGCCATGGCGAGTGGATCGCCTTCGCCCTCACCAACAACACCGACGAGCAGGTGGACCGCCTCATCGTCGCGCCGCATTATCGCATGTCGGGCTCCGGCCTGTTCTGGCCCGACCTCGGCAACCGCCGCATCCTCTCCCTGACGCCGAGCCAGGGCTTCAAGCCGGAGCGGCAGTCGGCGCCGGACGCGGACGTCTTCCTCATCACCCTCGATCCCGGCTCGACGGTCACGTTCGTGGCCGAACTCGGCTCCCCCACCCTGCCGCAGCTCTATCTGTGGGAGCCGGACGCCTACAAGGACCGGGTGAACGCCTTCACCCTCTACCACGGCATCGTCATCGGCATCGCCGGCCTGCTCGCCCTGTTCCTCACCATCCTGTTCGTGGTGAAGGGCTCGGTGATGTTCCCGGCCGCCGCCGCGCTAGCCTGGGCGGTGCTCGGCTATATCGGCCTCGACTTCGCCTTCTGGTCGAAGGTGTTCGGCCTCTCCCCCATCGCCGAGCAGTTCTGGCGGGCGGCGGGCGAGGCGATCCTCACCGCGACGCTCCTCGTCTTCCTGTTCGCCTATCTCAACCTCAACCGCTGGCACGTGCGCTATGTCCATGTCGCCGCCGGCTGGCTGGTCTTCCTCGCCGCCCTCGTGGTGGTGGCGCTGCTCGACGCCCCGGTGGCAGCGGGCATCGCCCGCCTCTCGCTGCTCGCCGTGGCGGTGGCCGGCTTCGGCGTGGTGATCTGGCTGTCGCAGCACGGATTCGACCGCGCAGTGCTCATCATCCCCACCTGGTCGCTGCTGGTGGTGTGGGTGATGATGGCGGGCCTCACCGTGGCCGGCTTCGTCACCAACGATCTCGCCGCCCCGGCGCTGTCGGGCGGCCTCGTGCTCATCGTCATGCTCATCGGCTTCACGGTGATGCAGCACGCTTTCGCCGGCATCGGCGGCATCCAGGGCTCGACCTCCGAGCTGGAGCGCCGCGCCCTCGCGCTGGCCGGCTCCGGCCTCATCGTGTGGGACTGGGATGTGGACACGGACCGCATCTACACCTCCCCCGAGGCCGAGGAGGCGCTGGGCCTGAAGCGCCATTCGCTGGAGACCGAGGCCGCCGGTTGGCTGGAGGTGCTGCACCCCGCCGACCGCGACCGCTTCCGCGCCACCCTCGACGGCATCATCGACCAGCGCCGCGGCCGCATCGACCAGGATTTCCGCCTGCGCGCCATCGACGGCCACTATCTCACCTTCAACCTCAAGGCCCGCCCCGTGGTGGGCGCCGACGGCGAGGTGGTGCGCTGCATCGGCACCCTCACCGACGTGACCGGCGAGCGCATCGCCGCCGAGCGCCTGCTGCACGACGCGGTGCGCGACAACCTCACCGGCCTGCCCAACCGCGAACTCTTCCTCGACCGCCTGCACCAGGCCCTCGTCGCCGCCCGGCTCGACGACAAGGTGAAGCCAACGGTGATGGTCATCGACCTCGACCGCTTCAAGCAGCTCAACGTGCAGGTGGGCATGGCGGTGGCGGATTCCATCCTCCTCACCGTCGCCCGCCGCATGACGCGGCTTCTGAAGCCGCAAGACACGCTGGCCCGCATCTCCGGCGACCAGTTCGGCATCATCCTGATGTCCGAGCGTGACGCCGAGCGCATCACCACCTTCGCCGCCACCCGTCGCCGCTCGCTGCGCGCGCCCATCGCCTTCGCCGACCGGGAAGTGTTCGTCACCGCCTCCATCGGCCTCGTCCTGTCCGGTCCGGACCAGGTGAAGCGGGATGAGGTGCTGAAGGACGCCGAGCTGGCGATGTATTACGCCAAGCGCATCGGCGGCGACCGCATCGAGGTGTTCCGCCCGGCCATGCGCCAGCAGAAGATCGACCGCGTGGTGCTGGAGCAGGAGCTGCGCGAGGCGTTGGAGAAGGAGCAGATCTCGGTCCGCTACCAGCCCATCGT
>JAYSCE010000484.1:0-3441 GCA_041915035.1 Xanthobacter sp. | reverse complement strand
GCGAGGAGGATGCGGAGGCGAACCTCGCCCGCATCGCGGCACTCGTGGACCGCCTCGGCAAGATCACCGGCCAATTGCGCGCTTTTGCGCGCCGCACCTCCAGCGAGAAGGGGCCGGTGGATGCCGCGGCCGTGCTGGCGGAAAGCCTCGCCATCCTCGCCCCGCGCCTGCGAGCGTCGGGCGCGCGCGTCGTCAGCGCCCTGGACCCCGACGCCACGCAGGTGATGTTCGAGCCCATACGTCTCAGCCAAGTGCTGGTGAACCTCGTGGGCAATGCCCTTGACGCGGTGAAGGGGCGGCCGGAGGCGGCGGTCCGCATCGTCTCCCATCGCGAAGGGGGCCGCATCGTCCTCACGGTGGAGGACAATGGGCCGGGCCTCGCGGAGGGTGCGGCGGAGCGCATCTTCGATCCGTTCTTCACCACCAAGCCGGCGGGCGAGGGGCTGGGGCTGGGCCTGCCTATCTCCCTCGCCATCGCCCGCGATTTCGGCGCCACCCTTTCCGCGCGGACCCGGGCAGAAGGCGGCACCGCCTTCGATCTCGTGATGGACGCCGCCGAGGCCGAACCACACCTGACCATTCCCGCGGAGCCGCTGCGCCATGTTTCCTGAACGCGCCCTCTCCGCCGAGGCCCCCCGCCACGCCAGCCGCCCTCGTGTGCTGCTGGTGGACGACGAGGAGATGATCCGCCTCTCCATCGAACAGACCTTGGACCTCGCCGGCATCGATGTGGCCTCGTTCGCGAACGCCGAGGACGCCCTGCCGGCCATCGGCCGGGACTATCCCGGCATCGTCGTCACCGACGTGCGCCTGCCGGCCCGCGATGGGCTGGAGCTTCTGGCGGATATCCGCCGACGCGACCCGGAGCTGCCGGTGGTGCTCATCACCGGCCATGGGGACGTGGCCATGGCGGTCAGCGCCATGCGCGAGGGCGCCTATGACTTCATCGAGAAGCCGTTCGTGAGCGACGCCTTCGTGGAGGTGGTGAAGCGGGCGCTGGAGAAGCGGGCGCTGGTCCTTGAGAACCGGCGCCTGCGCACGGCGCTGGACCGGGGCGACGCCATCGAGCGGCATCTCGTCGGCCAGTCAGCGGCCATGCGCCGCCTGCGCGACGACATCGCCCAGCTCGCCTCCACCAGCGCCGACGTGCTGGTGCTGGGCGAGACCGGCGCGGGCAAGGAGCAGGTCGCCCGCGCCCTGCACGAGGGCGGCGCGCGGCGCGACAAGGCCTTCGTGGCGGTCAATTGCGGCGCCATCCCCGAAAGCATGTTCGAGAGCGAGATGTTCGGCCATGAAGCCGGCGCCTTCACCGGTGCCGGCAAGCGGCGCATCGGCAAGATCGAGCACGCCTCCGGCGGCACGCTCTTCCTCGACGAGGTGGAGAGCATGCCCCTGCCCATGCAGGTGAAGCTGCTGCGGGTGCTGCAGGACCGGCGCATCGAGCGCCTCGGCTCCAACACGCCGGTGCCGGTGGATCTGCGCGTCATCGCCGCCACCAAGGAAGACCTCGGCGCGCTGGCCGACGCCGGACGCTTCCGGAAAGACCTGTTCTTTCGCCTCGACGTGGTGAAGCTCTCCTTGCCGCCTTTGCGCGAGCGGCGGGAGGATATTCCCCTTCTGTTCGAGCTATTCCTGGTGCAGGCGGCGGTGAAGTACCAGCGGCCGGTGGTGGAGGTTCCGCCCTCCTTGCGACGCGCCCTGATGCTCGCCGACTGGCCGGGCAACGTGCGCGAGCTCAAGAATGCCGCCGAGCGCCATATGCTCGGCTTCCTCGCGCCGGATTTCACCGGCGGCGCCGCGGCCGCGCCGAGCCTCAACGAATTGCTGGACCGGGTGGAACGCCTCGTCATAGAGGATGCGCTGAAAGCCTCCGGCCACCGCGTCTCCGCCGCCGCCCTCGCCCTCAACATTCCGCGCAAGACCCTGCACGACCGAATGAAGCGGCTGGGCCTCACCACCACCGACTGACACATCCGGACCGTTCATGACCGCTATCGCCCCCGCCGAGGCCCTCCTCTGGCCGCCCCTCGTCATCGCCAACGCGCCCAACGGCGCCACCCGCACCAAGGCGGACCACCCTGCCCTGCCGATGACCGCGACGGAGCTGGCGCGCAACGCCGCGGAGATCGTCGAGGCGGGCGCCGCGCTCATCCATATTCACGTGCGCGACGCCGAGGGCCGGCACCTGCTCGATGCGGACGCCTATCGCGAGGCAACGGCCGCCATCCGCCAGGAGGTAGGCGACCGGCTGGTGGTTCAGGCCACCTCCGAGGCGGCCGGACGCTACACCGCACCGGAGCAGATCGCCGTGGTGCGCGCCCTGCGGCCGGAGGCGGTCTCCCTCGCCTTGCGGGAGATCATCCCCGATGAGACGCATGAAGCCGCCGCCGCCGACTTCTTCGCCTGGCTGCGGCGCGAGCGCGTCCTGGTGCAGATTATCCTTTATTCGGCAGAAGAAGTGCTGCGCTATCAGGCACTGAAGGCGCGCGGCGTGCTGGGCGAGGGCGAGGGCGAGGATTTCCCGCTGTTCGTGCTCGGCCGCTACACCAGCGGACAGGTCTCGACGCCGGCCGATCTCGTGCCCTTCCTCGCCGCTGCCGGCACGCCGCCACGGCTGTGGGCCATGTGCGCCTTCGGGCCGAAGGAGAACGCCTGCGCCACCGTGGCCGCCGGCCTCGGCGGGCATGTGCGCGTCGGCTTCGAGAACAATCTCTTCGCGCCGGACGGTACGATGGCGGATAACAATGCCGCGCAGGTGCGGCGCGCGGCAGAAGGCGCACGGCTGCTGAACCGGCCGCTGGCCACCGCCGATACGCTGCGCGGGCTCTACGCGGCCTGAGGGCGTTCGCGCGGGCGGCGAAGATGCAGGCTTCTTACGATACGCATTTTCTTCATGCGAACCGGAATCCACTTCGCTTGAAAATGCTTTAGAACGGCAGCGCTTTTCTCTCGGGGCGTTCCGCCGACATGCTAGATTCCGTCGTCCTCGCCTGGGCGCTTTACGCCGCCCATCTCACGCTCCAGATCATCTTCATCATCCGCGCCCTGCTGCGGCCGCATCGCGAGCCGTCCTCGCGCATGGCGTGGGTGCTGGTGATCGCGCTGGCGCCGGTGGTGGGTGTCGTTGCCTATATCCTGTTCGGCGAGGTGAACCTGGGTCGCAAGGCGGTGGATCGGTTGCGCGCGGCGGTGGCGGAGCTGCCGCCGGCCGAGGGCGTCGCCGGTCCTTCCGCGGAAGCGCAGATCGCCGAGCGCCACGTCCCGCTGTTCCGCGTCGGCCAATCGGTCAACCATTTCCTGCCGGTGGCGGGAAACCGGGCCGAGCTGCTGCCGGATTCCGCCGCCGCCATCGCCTCAATGGTCAAGGACATCGACGCCGCCCTCTCGAGCGTCCATGTGCTCTTCTACATCTGGCTCGACGACGGGAGCGGCCGCTCCGTG
>JAYSCE010000483.1:0-3457 GCA_041915035.1 Xanthobacter sp. | reverse complement strand
CGTCACCACCGGTGCTGCCGGCGCGGCCCTTTTGCGCGACCTGCCGCTGGCGCGAGCCATCTTCGAGGCGGTGCGCGGGGCGGTCAGCGTTCCGGTCACGGTGAAGACCCGGCTCGGCTGGGACGATGGCTCGCCCACCGCCGTCGCTCTCGCGCAGATGGCCGAGGCGTGCGGACTCTCCATGGTGACCATCCACGGCCGCACCCGCTGCCAGTTCTACACCGGCCGCGCCGACTGGCGCGCCATCCGCGCGGTGAAGGACGCCGTATCGATTCCCGTGATTGCCAATGGCGACGTGGTGAGCCTGTCGGACGGGCGGGGCATTCTCGCGGCCTCCGGCGCGGATGGGCTGATGATCGGCCGCGGCGCGCAGGGCCGGCCGTGGTTTCCCGGCCGGGTGGCGCAGACGCTGGCCGGCCGAGTGGTCGATGAGGATCCGCCCCTCGACGTCCAGCGGGACATCCTGCTGGAACTCTACGAGGGCTGGCTGTCGCTCTACGGCAAGACGCTCGGCGTCCGGCAGGCGCGCAAGCACATCGGCTGGGCGCTCGATGCCGCCGCAGCAGGGCAGGGGAGTGATCGCGTCGCATTCGTGGAGCGCTGGCGCAAAGCGCTGCTTGTGCTCGACGAGCCGGGCCTGGTGAAGGCCGGCATCATGGCGGCCTTCGACGAACTCATGTGGAGGGCTGCGGCATGACGGCCGAAGCCAGAAAGCAAGACACACGGAAGATGGATCAAAAGCGCAAGGGCAGTTCGAAGGCAGCGGCCAAGGCTGCGGGCAAGGAGGTCGCCAAGGACGCGGCCAAGGAGGCGGCGCAGGAAGCCGTCACTCCGCCTGTTCACCCGGCCGCCAAGACGGGCGGCACCGAGCCGGGCATGACGCGCGCCATTCTCGATGCCGTGCCGCACCCGCTCTTCACCATCGCCGGCAACGGCCATGTGGTGGAAGCCAATGTGGCAGCCGAAGCCTTCTTCGAGGTCAGCGCCCCCCTTCTGCGCCGGAGGCCCCTGAGCGAGTTCGTGCCTTTCGGCACGCCGCTCCTCGGCCTCATCGATCAGGTGCGCCAGCGCGGCGCGCCAGTGAACGAATATCGTGTGGATCTCGGTACGCCGCGCAACGGCGGCGAGCGCATCGTGGACATCCACGTGGCGCCGGTAAACGAGCAGCCAGACAATGTGGTGGTGATGCTCCAGGAGCGCACCATCGCCGACAAGATGGACCGCCAGCTCACCCACCGCGGCGCTGCCCGCTCGGTGAGCGCGCTCGCCTCCATGCTGGCCCACGAGATCAAGAATCCGCTCTCGGGCATCCGTGGCGCGGCGCAGCTTCTGGAGCAGTCCGCCGACGACGAGGACCGGGCGCTCACCCGCCTGATCTGCGACGAGGCCGACCGCATTGTGAAGCTGGTCGATCGGATGGAGGTGTTCTCCGACGAACGCCCGGTGGAGCGGGAGCCGGTGAACATCCATGCGGTGCTGGAGCATGTGCGCACGCTCGCCGCCTCGGGCTTTGCCCGCCATATCCGCTTCGTGGAGGAGTACGACCCCTCCCTGCCGCCGGTGCTGGCCAACCGTGATCAGTTGATTCAGGTGTTCCTGAACCTGGTGAAGAATGCGGCGGAAGCCATCGACAGCGACCAGGACGGCGAGATCCTGCTTTCCACCGCCTTCCGCCCCGGTGTGCGTCTGATGGTGCCCGGCGCCTCCACCCGGGTCAGCCTGCCGCTCGAGTTCTGCGTGCGGGACAACGGCAAGGGCGTGCCGGAAGACCTCGTGCCCCACCTGTTCGACCCGTTCGTGACCACCAAGCCCACCGGCTCTGGCCTCGGTCTTGCTTTGGTGGCGAAGATCATCGGTGACCACGGCGGCATCGTCGAATGCGACAGCCAGCCCCGCCGCACCACGTTCCGCGTGCTCCTGCCCATGTATCGCGGCAAGAGCCCTGTTCGAGAGGACAATTGAGGTGTCGATGCCATCCGGAAGCATCCTGGTCGCCGACGACGATGCCGCGATCCGCACCGTGCTCAACCAGGCGCTCTCGCGCGCGGGCTATGAGGTGCGCTCCTGCGGCAACGCCGCCACGCTGTGGCGCTGGGTGAGCCAGGGGGATGGCGATCTCGTCATCACCGACGTGGTGATGCCCGACGAGAACGCCTTCGACCTCCTACCGCGCATCAAGAAGGCGCGGCCGGACCTGCCGGTCATCGTCATGAGCGCGCAGAACACCTTCATGACCGCCATCCGCGCCTCCGAGCGCGGGGCCTATGAATATCTGCCGAAGCCTTTCGACCTGAAGGAGCTGATCTCCATCGTCGGCCGCGCCCTCGCCGAGCCGAAGAAGGGCGACGGCGGTCATCACGCCCCCGAGGAGCAGGACAACATCCCGCTGGTGGGCCGCTCCCCCGCCATGCAGGAGATCTATCGCCTGCTCGCGCGGCTGATGCAGACCGACCTCACCGTGATGATCGCGGGCGAGAGCGGCACCGGCAAGGAACTGGTCGCCCGCGCCCTGCATGATTACGGCAAGCGCAGGACGGGACCATTCGTCGCCATCAACATGGCAGCGATCCCGCGCGACCTCATCGAATCAGAGCTGTTCGGCCACGAGAAGGGTTCGTTCACGGGCGCCACCACCCGCAACCCCGGCCGCTTCGAGCAGGCGGAGGGCGGAACGCTCTTCCTCGACGAGATCGGCGACATGCCCATGGAGGCGCAGACCCGCCTTCTGCGCGTCCTGCAGCAGGGCGAATATACGACGGTCGGCGGGCGCACGCCCATCAAGACCGACGTGCGCATCATCGCCGCCACCAACAAGGATCTGCGCACGCTGATCCAGCAGGGCCTGTTCCGCGAGGACCTGTTCTTCCGCCTGAACGTGGTGCCCCTGCGTCTGCCGCCCCTGCGCGAGCGGTCGGAGGACGTGCCGGACCTCGTGCGGCACTTCTTCCTCCAGGCCGAGCGGGAGGGACTGCCGGCCAAGCAGATCGACTCCGCCGCCCTTGACCGGCTCAAGCGCTATCGCTGGCCGGGCAACGTGCGCGAGCTGGAAAACCTCGTCCGCCGCCTCGCCGCGCTTTATCCGCAGGAGGTCATCACCCCGGCCATCATCGAGGCCGAGCTTTCCGAGCCCATGCCGAACATGCTGTCGGAAGAAGGCCCGGTGGACGCGACGCTGGCCGCTTCGGTGGAGCGCCACCTCAACACCTATTTCTCGGGCTTCGGCGAGAATCTGCCCCCGCCCGGCCTATATCACCGCATTTTGAAGGACGTGGAATATCCGCTGCTGTCCGCCGCGCTCGCCGCCACCCGCGGCAACCAAATCAAGGCGGCGGAACTGCTCGGGCTCAACCGCAACACGCTGCGCAAGAAGATCCGTGATCTCGACATCCAGGTGATCCGCACGTCTCGGTAATCGCCTGTCCTGAGGAGACGCACACGCCCCGCGGGTGTCCCATCC
>JAYSCE010000482.1:230-3464 GCA_041915035.1 Xanthobacter sp. | reverse complement strand
CGCAAGCTTCTGGACAAGCAGAAGGAAGGCAAGAAGAAGATGCGGCAGTTCGGGAAGGTGGAGATTCCGCAGGAAGCCTTCATCGCCGCGCTGAAGATGGACGAATAAGACCTTCGCCCGCGGCGGCGACCGTCAAGCCTTGCCGGCCTTGAGCAGCGCCAGAAGGCCGGTGAGCAGGTCCACCGGCGCCGGCGGGCAGCCGGGGATTTTCAGGTCCACCGGAATGACGGCGGCGGCGCCGTTCGTCACCGCATAGCTGCCCGCGAAGATGCCGCCGTTGATGGCGCAGTCGCCGGCCGCCACCACCCATTTCGGGCCGGGGGTGGCGTCATAGGTGCGCTTCAGCGCCTCGGCCATGTTCTTCGCCACGGGGCCCGTCACCAGCAGCACGTCCGCATGGCGGGGCGAGGCGACGAAGCGGATGCCGAAGCGGTCGAGATCGTAGAAGGCGTTGCCCAGCGCGTGGATTTCCAATTCGCAGCCGTTGCACGAGCCGGCATCCACCTCGCGGATGGAGAGGCTGCGGCCGAGCCGGGCGCGGGCGGCGGCATCCAGCTCGCGCGCAAGGGCCTCAACAGCCGCGTCGTCGGGGCCTTTCTCGGTGAGCGGGGCCTTGAGCAGACCCTGAAGCAGGAGCCGGCGCATCATAGGTCGACCCCCGAATAGGAGCAGTTGAAGGATTTGTTGCAGAGGGGGAAGTCGGCGACGATGTTGCCCTCGATTGCGGTCTCCAAGAGCGGCCACTGGAACCAGGAGGGATCGCGCAGATGCGCGCGGCGCACGCGCCCGTCGCTCTCGAGCGCCACGAAGGCTAAGACATCGCCCCGGAAACTCTCCACCAGCGCCACCCCCTCGCCGCCGCCCGCCGGCAGGGGGACGATGATGTCGCCCTTGGGCAGCGTGTCGATGAGGCGGATGATGAGACCGAGGCTCTCCTCCACCTCGCGGATGCGCACCCAGACGCGGGCGTTCACGTCGCCATCCGAGCGCACCGGCACCTCGAACGGCAGCCGGTCATAGGGCGGATAGGGCAGAGCACGGCGGGCATCGAAGCTGCGGCCAGAGGCGCGGCCGACGAAACCGCCGGCCCCGAATTGGCGCACATAGTCCGGCTTGGTGAAGCCGGTGCTCACCGTGCGGTCCTGCAGCGAAGCGGTCTCGTCATAGAGGCGGACGAGGGCGGGGAAGGCACGGCGCACCTCGGCCACCATGGCCTTCACGCCCGTGATGGCCTCCGCCGTTATGTCCTGCGCTACGCCGCCGGGCACCACGCGGTCCATCATCAGCCGGTGGCCGAAGGCGCGGGCGGAGGCGCGCAGCACGCGCTCGCGCAGCACGCCGCAATGGGCGAGCATGATCGCGAAGGCGGCGTCGTTGCAGATGGCGCCGATGTCGCCGAGATGGTTGGCGAGGCGCTCCAGCTCCGCCATCAGCCCGCGCAACGCTTGGGCGCGCTCCGGGATGGCGACGCCGCGCGCGGCTTCCACCGCGCGGCAGAAGGCGAGCGCATAGGCCACGGTGGCATCGCCCGAATGGCGCCCCGCGATGCGGGCGGCTTCTTCCGGCGTGCGACCGGCCATCAGGCCTTCCATGCCCTTGTGGACATAGCCGAGGCGCTCCTCCAGCCGCACCACCGTCTCGCCATAGGCGGAGAAGCGGAAATGGCCGGGCTCGATGATGCCGGCATGGACGGGGCCGACCGGGATCTGGTGCAGCCCTTCGCCCTCTACCGGCAGGATGGGATAGGCCTCGCCCGCCGCCGCATCGGGGATCGCGGCGCCGAGCGGCGCCCGCTTGCCCCAGCGGGCATGGTCGAGCCACGGGCGATCATCGGGCGCGCCCACGGGCGTCAGGCCGAACAGGTCGCGGATGGTCCGCTCCAGCCGGGCGGCGGGGGGATGGTGTCGGGCGACCGAGGGAAAGGCGCCGGTGGGGCAGGGGAGGCTCGCGAGGGCGAGGCGGCCGGTCGCCTCTTCCAGCAGCGCCATGTGGACGGCGCCGCTGTCCCCGAACAGAGCAGAGAGGGTGAGCCGGCCGGCGGCCAGCTCCGCGCACAGGGCGGTCCATTCCGCCTCGCTCACGCTCACGCGCGGCCAGGGGCGGCAGGCGGAGCCGTTGCGGGCGAAGAGATCGGAGAGGTTGACCATGCCGCCCTCCTAGCCCAGCACCGCGGCCACGTGGCGGAACCACGCGACCAGCTCCGGCGGCAGATAGAGGCCGGCGGCAAAGACGAGGGCGAGGTGCACGCCCATGGGCACGAAACTGGCTTTCACCGGATCAGTGCCCGGGCTCGGCTCACCGAAGGCGATGGCGGAGAGCTTCACCATCAGCGCCCCGAAGGCGATAAGCAGCCCCACGGCGAGGATCAGCGCCAGCCACGGCCGCGCGGCGAATGCGCTCGTCACCACCAGAAACTCGCTCATGAACACGCCGGCCGGCGGCAGGCCGGCAATGGCGACGACGCCCGCGACGAGGCTCCAGCCCAGCAGCGGGTGGGAGGTGGTGAGGCCCCGGATCTGCGCCAGCTCCTGCGTGCCCTTCACCTGACAGGCGTGGCCCACGGCGAAGAAGATGGCGGACTTGGTGAGACTGTGCATGGTCATGTGCAGCAGCCCGGCGAAATTGGCGAGCGGCCCGCCGAGCCCGAAGGCGAAGGCGATGATGCCCATGTGCTCGATGGAGGAATAGGCGAACAGCCGTTTGATGTCGCGCCGCCGGTAGAGCATGAAGCCGGCGAGCAGCAAAGAGCCGAGGCCCATGGCCATCATCAGCGGCCCCGGCGCCAGCGTGCCGGGATGGGCGGCGAGCAGCGACTTGAAGCGCAGCACCGCGAACAGCGCCACGTTGAGGAGAAGGCCGGACAGCACCGCCGAGATGGGGGTGGGGCCTTCGGAATGCGCATCCGGCAGCCAGGCATGGAGCGGAGCGAGGCCCACCTTGGTGCCGTAGCCGAGCAGCAGGAAGACGAAGGCGACGTTCAGCAGAGCCGGATCGAAATCGCGGGCGTGCTTCATCAGCACGCTCCAGATCATCCCGTCGGTGCCTTCGCCCACCACGGGCTGTGCCACCATGTAGACGAGGATGGTGCCGAACAAGGCGAGCGCGATGCCCACCGAGCCCAGCATGAAATATTTCCACGCCGCCTCGATGGCCGCCTCGGTGCGGTAGAGGCCGACCATGAGCACGGTGGTGAGCGTCGCCACCTCGATGGCCACCCACATCACGCCGAGATTG
>JAYSCE010000482.1:0-220 GCA_041915035.1 Xanthobacter sp. | reverse complement strand
GGAGAGGAGCGCCAGCGTCATGGCGCCGAGCAGCACCTGATACATGGCGTGGTAGAAGCGCAGGTTCAGCGGCGTCAGCCGTCCCGTCTCCAGCTCGTGGGCGATGTATCCGGCGGAAAACCATGCGGTGGTGAAGGCGACGAAGGTGTTGAGCACCACGAAGACGATGTTGAGGTCGTCGACGATCAGGAACGGCCCGGCGATCCGCGGCGCGCCGAGC
>JAYSCE010000481.1:0-3469 GCA_041915035.1 Xanthobacter sp. | reverse complement strand
TGGTGTGGACCTGCGGCGCCGTCTCCACGCTCCTCGGCCTCTGGCTCTTCTGCTGGCTCACCGGCCGCCTCGGGCGGGACGGGGAGGGCTGAGCCATGGGCGACGTGATCTTCCTGCCGCGCCCCCGCCCGCGCCTCGTGGTGGATAACGGCCCCCGCCGCCCCACCGGCCCCGCCGTTCCGCCGCCGGACGCCAGCCGCCGCGACCGGCTCTTCTATCCCCTCGTCACCGTGGCCGGCCTCCTCGGCGCCGCGCTCGGCTGGTGGCACGGATGGGCGTTTGTCGGCGTGCTCGCCCCCGGTGCTGGCGCCATGTGGTTCGCCGGCATCGTCGCCATCGCCCTCGGCGCAGGCGATCTCACCGCCCGCGACGAGGCCGCCGCCCGCCGCCGCAACTGGCGCCCCTGAGGCGCCCACCCCCTGCATCTTCAAGGAGAGCCCATGGCCGCCCGCGTCATCCGCAGTTTCTTCCAGGCGATCGGCATCATGCACCGTGGCCGCGTCGAGGAGAAACTCAACACCGAGCTCGCCCGCCTTCTGGAGGCCGTCGAGCAGCACCCCGAAGAGAAGGCGAGCGGCACGCTCACCCTCACGGTCACCGTGACCAAGCTCGGCGACCGTCTGGACGTGAAGCCGAAAGTCGAGGCGAAGCTGCCGAAAGACAAGGATTTCGGCTCCGCCACCTTCTGGCCGCTCGAAGGCGGGTTGTCCATCGAGCACCCCAGCCAATCCGACATGTTCGCCCCCCGCGACGCCAACGCCCGCCGCGAGCCGGCGTGATCCCCAGCCCTCACCCGAAGAAAGGCAGACCATGACGCAGACCACCCCGCGCGCGGACGCGCCCCTTGAGGCCGCCGCCTTGCTGGCGCCGCCCACCTTCCTCGGCGCGCTGGAAGGCGCAACCGTGGAAGCGGTTGCGCAGCTCGCCCGCGAAGCCAGCAAGCCCGAAGTGCTGCAGATCCCCACCAAGGGCCTCGGCCGCGGGCTTCCCGACACGGTGCCCTTCCTGTGGGACCGCCATGCGCAGAAGGCCACTCCGGTGGTCAAGGATATCCTTGACGCGCGGCCGCCGCTGGAGCGAATGGGTTCGGCGGCGGTGACGACGCTCGACAGCTTCATCAAGCTGGTGGACCGCCACAAGGACGAAGGGTCGGCCATCTTCGCCCGCACCAGTTGGCCACAGCCGAGCCTGACGGCCGTGATCGACTATCACGACACCGCGCGCGTCGCCCGCCACTGCCGCCATCGGGTAGTCTACGATTTCCCCCTCACCGAGGAATTCAAGACGTGGGTGCAGGGCGACGGCAAGACCCTGACGCAGGTGGAGTTCGCCGCCTTCCTTGAAGGCCACGCGGCCGAACTTGCCGCCCCGCTGGATGGCGAGAAAGTCGAGTTCGAGGCGCTGTTCAAGGCGCGCTTTGCCTCGCCGGCCGAGCTGATCGACTTGTCGCGCAGCCTCGAAATCCACGAGGGCGCCAAGGTCAAGCAGGCCGTTCGCCTGCAGACCGGCGAGCGCCAGGTAGTTTTCACCACCGAGCACATGGACGCCAACGGCGAGCCGGTCGATATCCCCGGCATCTTCATGGTGTCGGTTCCGCCGTTCCTGTCTGGCGAGGCTGAGCCCGAGCGGGTGCGCATTCCCGCGCGCATCCGCTACCGCATCTCCGGCGGCGCCATCGCATGGTTCTATGACCTGTATCGCTGGGAATTCTTCCTGCGCGAGCGCGTGCAGCGAGACGCTGCCTTCGCCGCCAAGGCCACGGGCCTGCCCTGCTATGAGGGCGCGCCCGAGACCCCGCCGGCCTGACGAGGCCCGCCATGGCCTCCATTCCCACCCTCAGGCGCCGCCGGCAAACGCTGGCGGCGGACTATGAGAAGGCCACGCGGCGGCACGCCCGCTGCGCGGCCCTGTCCCGCACCCTCGTGCAGACGACCTGTGACCTCCTGCGCGCGGAGATCCGCGCCGAGCGGCAGGCCAAGGCGTCCGTCGACGATCTCTTCTCCCGCATCGGGGCCGCCACATGAATCTCACGCTGGAGCGCGACGCCTTCCTTGCCGCCTTGGAGCGCCTCTCCAAGGTGGTGGAGAAGCGCACCACCATCCCCATCCTCGCCAACGTGAAGATGGTGGCGCGCAAGGGCGGCATAGAGCTGCGCGGCTCCGATCTCGATATGGAGATCGCCACGACCATCGCCGGAGAGATCGAGGCGCTGGGGGAGACTACCTTTCCGCACGCCATCGCCCGGGACTATGCCCGCAAGCTGCCCGCCGGCGCAAAGGTGACCCTGAAGCTCGCCGGCGACCGGCTGGCCATCTCCAGCGGGCGCAGCCGCGTGAGTGTTCCCGTGCTCCCGTCCGAGGATTTTCCGAACTTCGCTGCCGCCGGTGGGGACTTCCACGTGGTGGAGATCCCGGCCTCCGACCTACTCACGCTCCTCGATCGGGTGTCGTTCTGCATCTCCACAGAGGAGACGCGCTATTACCTCAATGGCATCTATCTGCACGTGGTCACGGCCGAGGACGGCGCCCTGAGGCTGCGCGGCGTCGCGACGGACGGTCATCGGCTGGGCATGCACGATGTGGAGGTGCCCGAGCTCCCGGCGGCGCTCCCGGGCGTGATCGTGCCCCGCAAGGCCGTCGAGGAGATGGCCCGGCTGCTGAAGCCCCTCGGCGAGGAGAAGGTGTCTGTCACGCTGCGCGCCACGACGCTGGTGCTTGTCGCCGGCGTCACCACCATGTCCACCAAGCTCGTGGATGGCACCTTTCCGGATTACGAGCGCGTGGTGCCGCGCGGCAATCCCCACATGGCGCGCCTCGCCGCCGATGAACTGGCGTCCGCCGTCGATCGCGTGGCCGCCGTCTGCAGCGACAAGTCCCGCGCCGTCCGCTTCCACCTCGAGGCCGGGAAGCTCACGCTATCGGTCAACAACCCGGAGACGGGCGAGGCCTCCGACGAGCTGGAGGCCGAGTACGCCGCCGCGCCCCTCACCATCGGTTTCAATGGCCGCTACGTGCTCGACATGCTCGGCGCCCAGCCGAGCAAGGCGGTGGCCATGGCCTTCGCCGATCCCGGCTCCCCCTGTCTCATCACCCCGGAGGGCGCCTCCGGCACCCTCTTCGTCATCATGCCGATGAGGGTCTAGCCATGGCTGGCGTCAACAAGGTCATTCTCGTGGGCTATCTCGGCCGCGACCCAGAGATTTCCACCCTGCGCGAGGGCTCCCGCGTGGCGACCCTCAGTGTGGCCACCTCGGAGGGCTGGCGGGACAAGGCCACGGGCGAGCGGCGCGAGCGCACCGAGTGGCACCGCGTCATCGTCTACAACACCAATCTTGTCGATGCGGCCGAGCGCTTCTGCAAGAAGGGCTCGCACGTCTACATCGAGGGCCAGCTCGGCACCCGGAAGTACACGAACAAGAACAACGTCGAGGTGACCGTCACCGAGATCCTGCTGCGGCCCTACCGCGGCG
>JAYSCE010000480.1:0-3477 GCA_041915035.1 Xanthobacter sp. | reverse complement strand
CCGCGAGGATCGCCATCAGCCGCAAACCCTCAACGGAAGCGTCTCACGCCGGTTCCCGTGCGACAAGCGCCCGGCCTGTCGTCACATGGTCGCAGATGACACGAGCGCGGTTTGTCTCTGGACAAAGCCCCGTGCCCTCCCATGTGACACAAAAGCATGACCACCGGCCCCAAAGGACGCTCAAGCCGGCACTTCCGGCGCGCTAACAGGGAGACAGGGACATGACGAAGCCCGACAAGATGAACCGCCTCGTTGTGGTGTGCGACGGCGCCAAGGCCGTCCTGCTCGCCGATGCCGGCATCGCCCCGGCGCCGCGCCTGTCGGTGCTGGAAAGCTTCAGCGAGCCCCATCCCGGCACCGCCGCCCTCGGCACCGACCGGCCGGGGCGCGTACACGAATCCGCCACCGTCGCCCGCAGCGCGGTGGAGACCACCGATTTCCACGCCCAGGCGGAAGCAGCCTTCATCGCCCGGGTCGCCGGGCGGCTCGATGCATTGGTGGCCTCGGGCGAGGCCCCGGCCCGCATTCTCCTCGTCGCCCCGCCCAAGGCGCTGGGTGTGCTGCGGGAGGCGCTGTCCCACCGCGTGAAGCCGCTGGTGGACGGCGAGATCGCCAAGGATCTGGTGAAGCTGCCGGTGGACGAGATCGCGAGCCACATCGCCACCTGAGAGATCCCCGACCCTACCGGAGGTGGCGAAACGATCCATCGGGGGGCGGCGTTCGGATAAGGACAAACCGCCGTCCGCATGGACGGCGGTGGAAAGGTGTTGCCAGATGTCCGTGACGTCCACCCGTTCGCTCTCGCCCTGTGCCGTGTCCCGCCTGCGGCTGCTCGGCTGCCTCGTGCTGATGCTGGGCGTCGGCGCGGTTGGTGGGGCGGTGACTTCGCCGGCCATCCCTGCATGGTATCAGGGCCTGGTGAAGCCGAGCTGGACGCCGCCCAACGCCGCCTTCCCCATCGTCTGGACCCTGCTCTATCTGATGATGGCGGTGAGCCTCTGGCGACTGTGGGACAAGGTGCCCCGCTCCTCCGCACGCACCGTGGCCATCAGCCTCTTCCTGGCGCAGCTCGCGCTGAACTTCCTGTGGTCGCCGGTGTTCTTCGGCCTGCACGCCATCCATGCCGGCCTCGTCATCATCGTCGGCCTCGTGGTGCTGCTGGCGCTGACGCTGCGCGCCACCTTCCCTCTGGACCGAACGGCGGGGTGGCTGCTGGTGCCCTATCTCGTCTGGGTGTGCTACGCCTCGACGCTCAATGCCGGCATCGCCGTGCTCAACTGAGCGCCCGGGAGGAAACCAAGATGGTGCACTGGTCGATCTACCTGTTCATCCCGCTGGCGCTCGCACTCGTGGCGGGGGTGCTCTTCCTCGGCCTCTTCAATTTCGCCTCGGGCGGATCGCCCCAGCGGTCGCAGAAGCTGATGCAGATGCGGGTGCTGTTCCAGTTCCTCGCCATCATCATCGTCATGGCCACCATCTTCGCCATGGGACGCTGAACGGGGCCGCTGACGATTATGGTCAAGCTGAACAAGATCTACACCCGCACCGGGGACGACGGCACCACCGGGCTCGGCACCGGAAGGCGCGTCGCCAAGTACGACCTGCGCGTCGAGGCCTATGGCGCGGTGGATGAGACCAACGCCACCCTCGGCATCGCCCGCCTGCACCTGTCGGGCGAAACCCTGCTGGATGGCATCCTGGTGCGCATCCAGAACGATCTGTTCGATCTCGGTGCCGACCTTTGCGTGCCGCCTGCCGCCAATGAGGAAGAAGGCGCGAGCCTGCGCATCGTGCCGGCGCAGGTGACGCGGCTGGAGGACGACATCGACCTCCTCAACGCCGAATTGTCACCCCTCACCTCCTTCGTGCTGCCGGCCGGCACCGCCGCATCCGCCCACCTCCATCTCGCGCGCACGGTGTGCCGGCGGGCCGAGCGCATCATGGTCGCATTGTCGCACCAGGGTGAAGGCACGGTTGGGGCGCCGGCGCTGCACTACGTGAACCGGCTGTCCGACCTGCTGTTCGTCGCCGGCCGCTATGCCAACGCCCGCGGCGCGGCGGACGTGCTGTGGGTGCCGGGCAAAAGCCGCGCCTGAAAGAGCCGCGCCTGAAAGAACCGCATCTGACGCGGCGTCCGTTGCGGGGGCGCTCCGCCCTGCTCTAAGCTTGCCCTAACGGGACAGGACGGACGCAGGCGGCGGACGGGTCCCCGGGACCCTCTGATGTTCGTTCCGATTGCCGACGCCAATCCGCTGGAGCATGTGCGCCGCCCCTACGTCACCTGGGGGCTGGTCGCGCTCAACGTCTTCGTCTTCGTCGCCCTCCAACACGGCGCCTTCGGACCGGTGAGCGAGGCCGGCGTGCTGGGCTTCGGCGCCATCCCCGCCGTGGTGAGCGGGGTCGCCATCCTGCCCGAGGGCTACGAGCGGCTGCCGCCGGCCCTCACCCTCGTCAGCTACATGTTCCTGCACGGCGGCTGGCTGCACCTCATCGGCAACATGGCCTTCCTTCTGGTGTTCGCCGACAATGTGGAGGACGCCATGGGCCATGCCCGCTTCCTCCTCTTCTATCTGCTCTGCGGCATCATCGCCGGGCTGGTCCATGTGGTGGCCGAGCCGGGGTCGGAGGCGCCGCTGGTGGGAGCGTCCGGGGCGGTGGCCGGGGTGATCGCGGCCTATCTGGTGCTGCACCCCAATATCCGCCTGTGGGCGCTGGTCCTGATGAAGATCCCGCTTCGGGTACCAGCCTACTGGGCCATCGGCGCCTGGTTCGGCCTCCAGGTGTGGCAGATCCTGTCGAGTTCGGACCAGGAGACGGCGTGGTGGGCGCACGTGGGCGGCTTCCTCGCCGGAGCCGTGCTGGTGGCGCTGATGCGCCGGCCGGGCGTCGCCCTGTTCGATCGCGATCCCTCCGGCGTACCGAGCGTCCGAACGCCGCGCCGGAGCGAGCGTTGACACACTTTCTGGCCCCTCCTACGTTGCCCGCCCGCAAGAAATGCTGCAATGCAGGGATAAGAGCGGAAGTCACGACCATCGGTGGATTTTGCGACCGTCGGTCAAGATTTCGGGAACGGGGAGCGCGTGTCGATGAAGATCCTGGTGCCCGTTAAGCGGGTGGTGGATTACAATGTGAAGGTCCGGGTGAAGTCTGACGGTTCGGGCGTGGAGCTTGCGAACGTCAAGATGTCCATGAACCCGTTCGACGAGATCGCGGTGGAAGAGGCGCTCCGCCTCAAGGAAGCCGGCAAGGCAACCGAGGTGATTGCGGTATCCATCGGACCGGCCCAGGCCTCCGAGACGCTCCGCACGGCGCTGGCCATGGGCGCCGACCGCGGCATCCTGGTGAAGACCGACGGCGTGGTCGAGCCGCTCGCGGTCGCCAAGATCCTCAAGGGCGTGGTGGGCGAGGAAGCCCCCGGCCTCGTCATCCTCGGCAAGCAGGCCATCGACGACGACTGCAACCAGACCGGCCAGATGC
>JAYSCE010000479.1:0-3479 GCA_041915035.1 Xanthobacter sp. | reverse complement strand
GATGATGTCTTCCGGCGGGAAGCCCACCTCTTCGGTCAGGATGCGGTAGGCGCGCTCGCAGATGGAGGTCTTGCGGGCGTAGCTGTCGGCCTGCCCCTCCTCATCGAAGGCCATCACCACCACGGCGGCGCCGTAGGCGCGCACCAGCCGCGCCTTCTCGATGAAGGCCGCCTCGCCCTCCTTGAGGGAGATGGAATTGACGATGCCCTTGCCCTGCAGGCGCTTGAGGCCCTGCTCGATGATCTCCCACTTGGAACTGTCCACCATCACCGGCACCTTGGCGATGTCCGGCTCGGCGGCGACAAGATTGAGGAAGGTGATCATGGCGGCCTCGCTGTCGAGGAGGCCTTCGTCCATGTTGATGTCGATCACCTGCGCGCCGCTCTCCACCTGGTCGCGGGCGACCGCGAGGGCGGCGGGGAAATCGCCGGTGGTGATGAGCTTGCGGAAGCGGGCGGAGCCGGTGACGTTGGTGCGCTCGCCCACGTTCACGAAGGGAATCTGCGGCGTCAGCTCGAACGGCTCGAGGCCGGAAAGGCGCAGGCGCGGCTCCAGCTCCGGCACTTCGCGGGGCGCCTTGCCCTTCACCACTTCTGCAATGGCGCGGATGTGGGCGGGCGTGGTGCCGCAGCAGCCGCCCACCACGTTCACGAGGCCGGACGCCGCGAACTCGCCCACGAGGGCCGCCATGGCCTCGGGGCTCTCGTCATACATGCCGAATTCGTTGGGCAGGCCCGCATTGGGATAGGCACAGACGAGGGTGTCCGCCACCCGGCCGATCTCGGCGATGTGGGCGCGCATCTCGCGGGCGCCGAGGGCGCAGTTGAGGCCGATGGAGAAGGGCTTGGCGTGGCGCAGGGAATACCAGAAGGCACTCGGCGTCTGGCCCGACAGCGTGCGGCCCGAAAGATCAGTGATGGTGCCGGAGATCATCACCGGCAGGCGGAAGCCACGCTCCGCATAGAGCTTCTCGATGGCGAAGATGGCCGCCTTGGCGTTCAGCGTGTCGAAGATGGTCTCGACGAGGAGGATATCCGCGCCGCCGTCCACGAGGCCGCGCGCCTGCTCGAAATAAGCGTCGGCCAGCTCGTCGAAGGTCACGGCGCGGAAGCCGGGGTCGTTCACGTCCGGCGAGATGGAGGCGGTACGGTTCGTCGGGCCGAAGGCGCCGGCGACGAAGCGGCGGCGGCCGTCCTCCTTCTGGGCGACGTCCGCCGCCTCTCGGGCGAGCTTCGCGCTCTCGAAGTTCAGCTCGTAGACGATCTCCTCCATGCCGTAGTCGGCCTGGGCGATGGAGGTGCCGGAGAAGGTGTTGGTCTCCACCATATCCGCGCCAGCGCGGAAATATTCGAGATGGATGGCGCGCACCGCATCGGGCTGGGTGAGGCTGAGAAGGTCGTTGTTGCCCTTCACGTCCCTTGGCCAGTCCTTGAACCGCTCGCCGCGATAGCCCGCCTCGTCCAGCTTCAATTGCTGGATCATGGTGCCCATGGCGCCGTCCAACACCAGGATGCGCTCGGAGGCGGCCTTGGCGAGGTCGGCGAAGATGGTGTCGGCGTGGGTGGAAGAGGCGGTCATCGGGGCGGTCTCGGGCTCGGGGCAACGCGGGAGCGCGCCTCCGTGAAGGACGAGCCGGCGCACTGCGCCGGCGGGAATGGAGTTGCGCTCAGACCGCCATCGCCGGCACCACCGGCGCCGCATCCGGGCGCAGCCCGAGCAGGTGGCAGATGGCGTAGACAAGGTCGGCGCGGTTCAGCGTATAGAAATGGATATCGGTGACACCGCGATCAACGAGGTCCGTCACCTGCTCGGCCGCCACCGCCGCGGCGATGAGCTTTCGGGTCTCCGCATCCTCGTCCAGCCCCTCGAACCGCTTCAGCAGCCACGCGGGAACCGACGCCCCGGTACGGGTGGCGAAGTTGGACGCCTGCTTGAAGTTCGTCACCGGCAGGAGGCCCGGCACGATGGGGATGTCGATGCCCCGTGACCGCACCTTGTCGAGGTAGCGGAAATAGACATCGTTCTCGAAGAAGAACTGGGTGATGGCGCGGGTGGCGCCGGCATCCACCTTGGCTTTCAGATAATCGATGTCGGCATCGAGGCTGGCGCTCTCCGGGTGCTTTTCGGGATAGGCCGAGACCGACACCTCGAAATCGCCGATGCGGCGGATGCCCTCCACGAGGTCGCAGGCATAGGGATAGCCGTCCGGATGCGGCTCGTACGTCGTGCCGACGCCGGTCGCCGGATCCCCGCGCAAGGCGACGATGTGCTTCACGCCGGCGTCCTTGTAGGCGCGCACCACATCGTCGATCTCGGCGCGGCTGGCCCCGACGCAGGTGAGATGCGCGGCCGGATGAAGGGCCGTCTCTTTCACGATGCGCGCCACCGTCGCATGGGTGCGCTCGCGGGTGGAGCCGCCCGCGCCATAGGTCACAGAGACGAAGCTCGGGGAGAGCGGCGCCAGCCGGTGGATGGAGGACCACAGGGTCTTTTCCATCTCCTCGGTCTTGGGCGGGAAGAATTCGAAGGAGACGTTGACCGGCGGCCGGTCCATCTCCCGGCTGGCCCGCACGGGCGCCGCGGCGGGAATGGAAGCGGGGGTGGTCATCAGGCAATCTCCCTGTGGGCAAGGTCGGCGTCGGCCACCACGTAGCGCGGATCGCGGGCGAGCCAGAGCGAGACGGTGAGGCCGTCGCCGGCACCGCCATCGGGGGTGAGGGTGTCGAAGGAGACGAGCTCGAGGCCCGCGGCGGCGAGCCAGCCCTCCACCGTCGCACGGGCAAAGCCGAGGTGGCGGTGGGCATGGGCCTCGCGCAGGAATTCGAGGCCATGGGGGGCGAAGTCCACCACCAGCAGCCGGCCGCCGGGCGCCAGCACCCGCGCCGCTTCCTTCAGCGCGCGGCTGCCGTCGTCGAGATAGTGCAGCACCTGGTGCACGATCACCGCGTCGAACGCATCCCGCGGGACCGGGACGGCATAGATGTCGCTCTGGCGCAGCAGGCAATTGCGCACGCCTGCGCGCTCCAGGTTGGCACGGGCGACGCCCAGCATGTCAGGGGAGAGATCGACGCCCATGCCGCGCTCGATGTCCGGGGCGAACAGCTCCAGCATGCGGCCGGTGCCGGTGCCGAGATCCAGCAGCGCGCGAATGGGCTTGCCGGCGAACGCATGGCGCACCGCCGCCTCCACCGCCGCCTCGGGCACATGGAGCCGGCGAATCTCGTCCCACTGGCGGGCATGGGCGGCAAAATAGCCCTGCGCCGCCGCAGCGCGCGACGCTCGCACGGCCTCCAGCCGCGCGCGGTCGCCGGCAAGCACCGGATCGTCACGGTCGAGCAGGTCGAGGAGGCTCTTGGCGATTCGCCCGCCCGCGCCCTCGGCCGCGCGGCGATAGAAGACCCAACTCGCCTCGCGGTGGCGATCCACCAGCCCGGCATCGGCGAGGACCGCCTGCAAAAAGGACAGCAGCGCCGCATCGT
>JAYSCE010000478.1:0-3480 GCA_041915035.1 Xanthobacter sp. | reverse complement strand
ATGGCTTCGGCCTGGGCCTGGAGGATATTGACCCGCTGCTGCGCGCCGAGGACGCCGGCGAAGGCGGCCGTCGTTTCCGCCAGCACCTGCAGGCGGATTGCCTCGCGCTCCCAGCGGGCGACTCCGACGCCGGCGCCGGAGGCCGCCATGCGGGCTTCCCGCTTGCCGCCCAGCTCGACCAGCTGGCTGATCTGGAGCGTCTGCTCGGCAAGGTCCAGCCCCTGGTAGGGCCCGGAGCCGAACGCGTTGTCCACCTCGAGCGAGAGGTTTGGATTCGGCAGCGCCGCGGCTTGCCGGTCGCGGCCGGCAGCCATGCCGATGTCGCGCTCGGCGGCGGTCAGCCGTGGATTGGCCGCGAGCGCGCTCGCGAGGGCACTGGTAAGGGTCAGCGGGCGTTGGGTCTCCGCGCGGCCGGGCAGAGCGGAAAGCAGCGCGAATGCTGCCCCGAGCGCGAGCGCGAGAGCCTGCCCGTTTGCACGGGGCGGCATGATCTGATCCGGAGTCTGATTGCGATGGGCCGATGCAGGGCATCGGCGCGCGAACAGAAGGGATCAGGCGCGCGGGGGGCGGGGGTCGGCGGGAATGGCGCGGCCGGAGCCGAAGGCCGGGCTGGCGGCGCCCGTCACCGCCACCACCTCGGTCAGCCGGGTGGCATCGGCGGCGGGGAGGAGCACGGCGGCGCAGCCATGGCAATCATGGTCTGCGGCAGGAACGACATGCTTCGGCTGGACGGCGTCGCCGCTCTTGGCGCCGGCGACGGCCGCATCCGGTTGAGCCGCGGGCGGAACGGCAGCGTCCGCGATGGCCACGGCCGCCGCGAAGGCGGGGCTGTCCAGATCGTCCGAATGATGGGTGAGAAGTCCGGCGGCGACGGGGGCAGCAACCATGGACAGCACGACACAGGCCGCGATCACCCGGCGCAGCGCCAGCGACCACAAACGTGCAAGGTGCCATGCCGAGGTTCGGAGCATGGCGAGGAGAGAGCCCAACCCCACCTCGAATGTCAAGCACGGCGACACCATCAAGCCGCCTCGCCGCCAGTCGATGTCGGGGCCGGCGTCGATGGGCTTCATCCCCCCTTCGGATGGAGAATGATGCGCTGCGGGTTCGGCGTGTGCTCCGGGGCGCCCTCTCACGATGGGCCACCCCGGCAACGCAATCCCGTCCCCAGCGTTTTTCCCGTTGTTGATGGGAGCAAACCATGCGTCTCGAAGGTTCGTGCCACTGCCGCGCTGTCCGGTTCACCGTGGAGGCTCACTGTCCTGTCCCCTTCATGCACTGCCACTGCTCCATCTGCAGGAAGACAGCCGGGAGCGGCGGCTTCGCGATAAATCTCGGGGCGAAGGCGCAGAGTCTGAAGGTTCGTGGGCGCAAGCATGTGAAGGCATTCCATGCGCTCCTTCGCGAGCCCGGCCGACGGGCAACCCGATCACCGGCGGAACGTCACTTCTGCGGGGAGTGCGGCAGCGCCTTGTGGCTTTGGGATCCACGATGGCCGGAGCTTGTCCACCCGCACGCGTCGGCCATCGATACGCCGCTGCCGAAGCCGCCCGAGGTGGTGGAAGCGGGCCTGGACTATGCACCACGCTGGGTGGATGTGCCGAACGGACCCGATCACGTCCGAAGCGGCACCTGGCCCGGCGAATCCCTTGAGGAGTGGCACAGGCGGCACAAACTTCTCAGCGCATAGGAAGGACGGCGGGCGTCCCAACGGCATGGCTCGGGCGTGATCCACTCGGGCAGCCTTCCCCCAGCCTCGCGCCCCCGCCCCTCGCCGTTCGCGGCCACGACGATCAGGCCGGCTTCGAGGCCGCCACGTAGCTCGCCAGCCTGGACGCAGAAAGCTGTTGCGCGAAATGTATGCTTGATCCTACATTCATATAAAGCCGGCTGGAGCGCGCTCCGGCCCGGCTCCAGCCGGGGATACGCACCAGGGCTCGCTCCATGTCCGAGACGTTGACCAGCGTTGCCGCACTGGACGCCGAAGGGCCTTTCCCGCCCCTCGATCGCGCCTCCCCGTTGCCGCTCTACGCCCAGATCAAGCAACGGCTCATCGGCCTGATCCTCAAGTGGGACCAGGGCGACCGGCGCTTCTTTTCGGACGAGCAGCTCTGCGCCATGTTCTCGGTCAGCCGGGACACTGCGCGGCAGGCGGTGGCGGAGCTGGTGCAGGAGGGCCTGCTCACCCGCAGCCGTGGCCTCGGCACGTTCGTCGCCGTGCGCAAGCTGGAAGAGCGCTTCAATCCAGGCATGGATTTCCTGAACCAGTGGGCCGCCACCGGCATGCCCATGCAGGCGACCGTGCTCGCCTTCGAGCGCATCGCGGCGGACGAGACCATCGCCGCGAGCCTCGAGATCGAAGTCGGCACGAAGGTCCTCTTCATCAAGCGCCTGCGCGCGGCGGCCCGGGTGCCGCTGGCCATCGACTATCGCTATCTGCCGGCCGACCTCACCGCCGACTGGACGGAAGAGGCGGTGCATGGCTCGCCGCTGCACCGCCTGTGGCAGGCGGTGGACCTGAAGACGGGCGATTTCACCATAGAGGCCGGCGTCGCGGGACCGGAGGAGGTGGAATATCTGCATCTCGCCAAGGGCGCGCCGGTGCTGATCCGCGCACTGAGCTATCGCGACGCCACCGGCCGCCTCGCCCTGTCCGGCCACACGGTGCATCGCGCCGATCTCGTGCGCTATTCGCTGAGCGTTCCCCTCTCCCGCGACGGCGGCCCCGCCGCCGATATCGACCGCAGCGGCGTCCACGACGACTGACCGCCGCGCCCGCAGCCGTTTCCGCTCCGGGCATTCCGTCCGGCGCACGATGAACGAGGCGCAGCAAGCGCCCTTCCAGAGGAGGCCAGAAGTGCAGTTCGGACGACGCAGCTTCCTGAAGATGGTGCCCGCCGCCGCCCTCGCGGCCACCGGCACCGGGACCGTGGCCGGCCTGTGGAGCAGCGCCGCCCGCGCCGCCGAGCCGCTGCGCGTCGGCTCCATCCTCTCCGTGACCGGCCCGGCAGCCTTTCTCGGCGAGGACATGAAAGCGGGCCTCGAACTCGCGGTGGACGAGTTCAATGCCGCCGGCGGCATGGGCGGCCGCAAGATCGAGTGGACCTATTACGACGCCGAGAGCCAGACCCAGAAGGGCATCACCGCCACCCGCCGGCTCATCAGCCAGGACAAGGTGGAGGTGATCCTGAGCGGCGGCAACATGAGCGGCATCGCGCTCGCCATGGCGCCCATCACCAATGCCGCCAAGGTGCCCTTCATCTCCTCGGAGGGTGCGCTCGCCATCGTCACCCCGGTGGCCGAGCGCCAGTATGTGTTCAAGAGCACGGTGGACGACGGCGACGTGCTGGAGCGCATCGCCGACTATCTCGACAAGAAGAAGATCAAGAAGGTGGCGCTCATCGCCGACACGTCGGGCTTCGGCCAGGGCGCGGTGGGGCAGATGAAGATCGTGGGGCCGAAGCGCGGCCTCGACGTGAT
>JAYSCE010000477.1:538-3491 GCA_041915035.1 Xanthobacter sp. | reverse complement strand
GAGTATGACGGGGTCGTACGCCGTGCTATAAGGGAACAAGTAAGAAAGACCCGGCTATGCGCACCACCAAACCCATCAGCGTCACCCTCGGCGACATGCAGGAGCGGGTGGATGCCCTCCGCCATGCAGGCCGCTATGCCTCGACCAGCGAAGTGTTGCGCGCCGGGGTCCGCGCGCTGGAGCGCGAACAGGCGGCACTGGACACCTATATGCGCGAGGAGGTCCGCCGGGCCCTGGACGACCCACGCCCCAGCGTTCCCGCCGAAGATGTGTTCGCCAGACTGGAAGCCCGCTACGCAAAGGACATGAAAGCCACCAAACGTGGGGCATAGGGTCGTTTTCCGACCACGCGCCGAAGCGGCCCTGGCCGACCTCTACGCTTATATCCGCGACGAAAGCGGTCATCCCGAGACCGCTATCCGCTACATCCGGCGCATCCGCACCCTCTGCGAGAGCTTGGCCGAGCTTCCGGAGCGCGCGCCCCTGCGACCCGGTGTTGGCCCCGGCGTGCGCGTCCTGGCGCACAAGCGCCGCATCGCCATCGCCTATCGCGTTCATGCCGAAGAGGTAGAAATCCTTGGGGTCTTCTACGCTGGGCAGTTCTTCGAGGGGGCCTTCAACGACGGGTAGGTTCTCGGCGGTCCAGACACCGAACCCACGCAGTCTATTTGCGGCTCCTGCCGCTGGGCGGCACAAGGTCTTCCCGCAAACGCTGACAGGCTTCATCAAGCGGCATCACCCGCCCGGACCTGACATCCGCCAAACCGCGCGCCAGTGCGCGGGCCTCAGCTTTCACCGCGTCCATGTCCAGCGGCTCGAACGGCCCTTCTGCCGCCGCCGCGATCTCTGCGCGCAAGGTCTCCAGCGTCGCTTGGCTCGCGGCCTCACGCTGCTCCAGCAGCCGGAGGCCCGCGCGCACCACATCGCTCGCGGATGCAAAGCGTCCACATTCCACCAGGTGCCTTATGAAGTCCTCGTAGTGCGCGCCGAGAGTGCCCGGCGGAAATTCAACATTCGCCATTCGTGAATACTACCGATCTTCAAGCTCACACGCAAACGGAATGCCGCAGGCACTCCGTTTGACGGCAAGCCGCTACGCGACGCATGCCTTGGTGTCGGCGTCGTCGATACCGAGCCGCAGGCGAGCGGTCCGCTGGTGCCGGTGGTCCAGCTCGATGCCGAGGAACCCCCGCCCGCAGGCGCGGGCGGCGAGCAGGGTCGAGCCGGACCCGCAGAAGGGGTCGAGAACCAGCCCGCCGGGCGGACAGAACGCCTCGACCAGAGGCTGGAGCACCCCCACCGGCTTCTCGGTCGGGTGGTGGCGGTTGCCGGTGTAGACCCACTCACGCACATCGGCGATGGGCGTGCGCGGCAGCGCGGGCTCGCCCTTGGCCAGCAGATAGGCCTGTTCGTGCTCGTGGGCGAGGAACCGCGCCGAGGACGCATAGGACTTGCGGAACACCAGGTGCCCGACCGGGCGCAGCCCGGCTGCGCGCCAGGCCGCCATGAAGCGGTCAATGGCGTGCCAGCCGTAGAGGCTGACGCAAAGGCTGTCCGGTTTCATGAGCCGGTGCATCTCGGTGAAGGCGGGCGCCAGCCAACGATCATTATCGTCATTGCGGACAGTGCGGCCGTGCCGGTCGCGGTAGCGGCACAGATAGGGCGGGTCGGTGAGGATAAAATCCACACTTTCCGGGTCCAGCCGCCGCATCAGCCGCACGCAGTCACCGTGGCGGACGTCCCCGCCCAGGGACGGCAGGGGGGCGCTCATCGCGCCGCCCCTTCCTGTTGGGCCTTGGGCTTGCGCTTGCGGATGACCAGGCGGCCGTCCACGGGGATGCAGGTGAGCTGAACGTTCAGTCCGTCGCCCTTCTCGTGGGTCCAGGCGGCGCCGACACGGGTCCAGAAGGAGGTCTCGCCTTCGCCCTCGACCACATAGACATCGTGGGTGGGGCGGGTTGATGGAGTGCGTTTCATTGTGGGGTTCTCCCTTTTGGTTTCTCCGGCCACGCCTCTCGCGGCCGGTCGGGAGATCCAAGGCGGCGGGACCCTGAGCCCGCAGGGCGGCGCCGGTCACCGGCAACACGGGAGCGATAGCGAACGGAGCGGGCAGCCGATTGACCGGCGCAGGGGCCTGCCGCATCTCCCGAACGAATCCGGCCGCGGGCATGGACCGGGACAGCAGGGCGACACCCCGGGACGCTCTCGCATCCGCTCACCAAGGATAATGTCGCGAGGGGCGGGCAATCCCCTCGGCCCACGGCATGCCTCGACAGGAAGCGCCCGGCCCTCCCCTCTGCTCCCCCTTCCCGTGGCCGTCCCCGCCCCGTACAGCGACGGGCACGGCCAGCAGGTGGAAGGGGGCGGACTACGCCGCATCCCCTGCCGCAGCCTGCACCGGCTGAAGACCATGGAGGAAATCTGCGGCTCTCTGGGCATGGGCGGCGGCGCTGACGATGAAGCGCTTGTCGTCCTTCAGCACCTTCAGCCAGCTGGCGATGTAGGCGGCATGGTCCGGCCGGGGCTCGGCCGCCAGGGCCAAGTCGGCGCACAGGAAGGCACTGCCGAGTTCGGCCACCAGCTCCTCGCGTGCATACCCTTCGTCGCCGAAGCGGGTCCGCCCGAAGTCGCGGTCGAGACGGGAGGGATGCCGGGTCCAGTGGATGTGTTCATGGGCTAGGGTCGCATAATAGCTTTCCGCGTCCCTGAAGGCCTCGAACGGCGGCATCTGCACATAATCCACGGCGGATCCGTAATAGGCCTGGCCACCCCCATGCCGCACGTCGGACCCGGTCGCGGCGAAGAAGGCCTCGGCATGGGCAATCCGCTCCAGGGCAGACACCATGGGCGCCACGGTCCCGAGATAGCGCGCGGGCAGCCCCTCGATCTGCTCGGCATTGAACACGACGTACGACTTCAGGAAGGGAATGACCTTCTCGCGCTCCACGCCATT
>JAYSCE010000477.1:0-528 GCA_041915035.1 Xanthobacter sp. | reverse complement strand
GGTCGGCATACACCACCACCGTCCCGGTCTCGCCCTTGCGCACATGGGCGCCATAGTCGAGCGCCTGCTTGAAGGTCATCCAGTGGGGGGAGCCGAACCCGCGGGTGACGGCCTCCGACCACAGCAGCAGCACATTGATGCCGGAGTACGGCTCCCCGCTATGCCGCAGCGGCCGGGTGATCCGGCCTTCGGTGTGGCCCACGCTCCAGGGCTTGAACCAGGGGCGCACGCCGCGCTCCAGGTCGGCAATGATGCGGTCGGTGATGTGGCTGTACAGATCGGTGCGGGTTTCCCTCGCGCGCATGGCATCTCTCCTTGCCGGTGGCGGCGGGGTCGGGCCCGCCTCGACCCCTGCCACGTGGCGAACGCGGGGAGAGGGTGGGGGGCAAGCGCCGCGCCGCGAGGGGAATCACCCGCCCGCTGGGGCGCGCCCGGCGCGCGTCTGCACGAAGCGCAGCGGAGGAAGACCGGGGAGACGCGGCGCCGCGCTTGCTGGGGAGGGATGGGGCGGCGCCCTGCCCTCCCCCC
>JAYSCE010000476.1:0-3497 GCA_041915035.1 Xanthobacter sp. | reverse complement strand
GCGTCGGCTCCAGAAATTTGGTAATCAGGTTGAAGCACGTGGTCTTACCGGCACCGTTCGGCCCGATGAGGGCGTGAATGGTGTGGCGGCGGATCCTGAGGTCAACGTTCTTGACCGCAGCAAACCCCTTGAATTCCTTCGTAAGACCTGAAGCTTCAACGATGTAGGGCAGCTGCCTCACCCTACACTTGTGTCCCCTCCAAGTTTTCACGCCCAGGTTTCATCCTGACTGATTCATGTTCCGCCACCGGGAATGATCGCAGATCCGCCAATCGGAAGATGGTTGGCATGTGGCAGCTCCAACTGTCAGAACACTTGTCTTGAAATAATCAGATTTCCCGTCACTAGAAATTTTCTTCCCGGACAGACCGACCGGAACGCAAAAAATGCGCCGCAACACAAGTCGCCCAAAGAGGAGGGCCATATAACAAAAACTCATGAACACCCGACCTATTGTCATTCCCGGACAAATTCACGCTTCGCTTCTTAAGGCATAACAATGATAGATCGAGGCCTTTGGGGTTATTTGTTTCTGCAATTCGTCGAATGGACTGATTTATGTGAAACATAATAATATCATGATTATAGTGGAAACATATTATTCTGACTACGATTTGACTGCTTGAGCGGTCGAGCAATGGCAACTTGATCCGCCCGGTGCTTCAGGAGTCTCCCGGCCCCGGGCCGCAGTATCGAGTGGAAGGCCGAAGCATCCGGCCGTGACGTTCTTGCTCGACGATATGCGCTGCCCATCCGGCAGACCGGGCGGCTGCGAAGAAAGAGGTGAACGCCGTGCGGGGCAGGCCGACGGCGTCCAGCAAGACGGCGGCATAGAATTCAACATTGGGGTGCAAGGCGCGCTTTGGGCGCCGCGAGATGAACAGCGCCTCGGCTGCGGCTTCCAACTGCTCGGCAATGAGGAGCCGGCCGCGGCATTCCACCGGCAGGGTCTCGACCGCCGCCTTGAAGATGGAGGCTCTCGGATCACGACCTTCATAGGCGCGAGATCCGAACCCCATCAGCCGCTCCCTTCGGTCCAGGGCCGCGGCAAGCCAGGCTTGCGGATCACCCGCCGCAGTGTCGAACATGTCTAGCACGAGGCCGGGTGCTCCGCCGTGACGCGTGCCTTCCAGAGCGCACAGGCCGGCAATGGCGGAGGCGGCGCTGCCGGCCCCCGTTGAGGCCGTTACTCGCGCGGCAAAAGTCGAGGCATTGATGCCGTGGTCGATCATGACGCCGAGATAGGTGTTGACCGCACGCTCCTCCGCGCGAGAGGCCTCCCGCCCGCGTGCGGTCCGCAGAAGGTCAGCGGCATGCGAGGCAACGGGATCAGGTCGGAGAGGTTCCAGGCCGGATGCGAGGCGGGTTGCGGCGGCCGCGGCAACGCCCACGCTCGCCACCAGCATCAGCGGTGACATGTCTACCCGGGGAATGCCGGACAGCAGCAACCGTTGCCGCTCGATGAGAGACAGGCTCTGGCTCGCGGCGGCCGGAAACAGCTGCGCAAAGCGGGAAAAAGCTGCAACCCGGGCTGCTCCGAGCGCCCCTGGCGTCATCTCGTTCGGCAGGATTTCCCGCCACAGCAGCGCCGCGACCGCCTCATAAGGCATGCGCTGCGCAGCTTCGAACAGATCGTGGCCGGCGATGATGATTCGGCCGTCCGGCCCGACGGCATGACTGAGGCGGGTCTCAATCGTGATCTCCGCGCCCGTCGCCGTCACATACATTCCCGGTCGCGGTCCTGCCGCCATGGTCACACCCGCTCGATGAGCAGGGCAATGCCCTGTCCGACGCCGATGCACATGGTACACAGAGCGCAACGGGCGCCGCGACCGTGGAGTTCAAGCGTTGCCTTTGTCACGAGCCGGGCGCCGGACATGCCTGGCGGATGGCCGAGGGAAATCGCGCAAGCTTTTGCGTTCATGTGGGGCACCTGTCCTCGAGCTTGGCGGTGCGAGGGCCTCCATTCACGCGTCTTCGAGAAGGAGGCCGAGGTTGCCGAGACGGGCTCCGGGGCCTGCGTCTTCCACCATGTCCGCGCAAGCTTGCGCCAGAGCCTCCTGTGCCTGTGATCGTGCCCAGTGGACAGGACCGCCGATCCAGCGCGGAAAGCCGTAGCCATTCACGAGCACCACATCGATATCCGACGCCCTCTCAGCCGCGCCATCTTCAAGGGCGAGAGCCGCTTCGTTCACCAGTGCCAGCAAGGCCCGGCGCTGAATTTCCGCCTCGGACAAGCTGCGCCGAGGCCGGCCGGCGGCGTGCGACGCTGCGACGATCATCGCCTCGACCGCTGGATCCGGCATCCCCTTGGACCGGCCATCGGCGTAGCGATAATAGCCCGCGCCGGTCTTGCGACCCAGCCGCCCCGCCTCGCACAGTCGATCGGGAATAGAGACGTAACGCGCCGCCGGGTCACGGGTGGCGGCCAGTTGCTGGCGCATGCGCCAGGCGATATCGAGGCCCGACAAGTCCGCCACGGCGAACGGCCCCATGGCAAAGCCGAAGGCTTCTAGGGCGGCATCTACCTGCTGCGGCAGAGCCCCGTCCTCCAGCATGAATTCGCATTGCTGGCGGTAGGCGGCATACAGGCGGTTGCCGACGAAGCCGAAACGGTTCCCGGCCAGTACGGCCTGCTTCCCCATGCGCCGAGCCACTGCGAGCCCCGTCGCCACCGCGTCCGGAGCACTGGCGACGCCACGCACCACCTCCAGCAGCCGCATGACATGCGCCGGGCTGAAGAAATGCAACCCGATCACGTCCTGAGGCCGGCCCGTCGCCTGCGCGATCGCATCGAGATCGAGATAGGAGGTGTTGCTGGCGAGAATCGCACCAGGGCGCGCGACAGCATCGAGCGCCCGGAAGACCTCCCGCTTCACCTCGATATCCTCAACCACAGCCTCCACGATCACATCGCAGTCCGCGAGCGCGTCCAGATCCAGGCTCGTGGTGAACCGTGCAAGCAAATCGGCCTCCGCCCCCTGCGAAAGCCGGCCGGCAGCGGTCTGTCGCGCCACATGCGCCCTTATGGTTCCCGAGCCCCGCTTCAGGGCGTCTCCATCCCGCTCCACCATCACCACCGGCAGGCCGGCCTGAAGCCCCGCCAAGGCAATGCCGGAACCCATGGTTCCGGCCCCGACCACGCCGAGGCGCTGGAACGGGCGTGCCGAGCCCCCGAGCAGCCCCTCGCCGCGCGTCGCCTCGCGTTCGGCGAAGAAGAGATGCCGCAGTGCCTTGGCATCAGGCGCGACGCGCAGGCGTTGGAATTCGGCCCGCTCGTCAACAAGGGCCTGCGCGGCGTGAACATGGCGTGCGGCCTGCACATGGCGGATCGCCGCCGCGATGTGAAGCCGCCCACGGCCCGCCTTCAGCGCGGCGGCGACCGCGCTTTCCTCATCAGACAGATCATCCGGGATCGCGCGCGCAATCACCCGATGTTTTGTGTCACCGAGCATCTGCGCATGGGCGATCGCGGCAGCCCGAAGCGGACCATTGGC
>JAYSCE010000475.1:0-3512 GCA_041915035.1 Xanthobacter sp. | reverse complement strand
TGCTGCTCTCCGCCGGCCTGCTGCACGGCGGCGACCTCGACAGCTACGGCCGGCCGCGCTTCTACGCCGACCACCTCGTTCACCACGGCTGCCCGCGCAACGAATATTACGAGTACAAGGCCAGCGCCGAGAAGATGAGCGACCTCGGCTGCATGATGGAGCACCTCGGCTGCCTCGGCACCCAGGCCCACGCGGACTGCAACACCCGCCTGTGGAACGGCGAGGGCTCCTGCACCCGCGGCGGCCACGCCTGCATCAACTGCACCGCGCCCGAGTTCGAGGAGCCGGGCCACGCCTTCATCGAGACACCGAAGATCGGCGGCATCCCCGTGGGCCTCCCCACCGACATGCCCAAGGCCTGGTTCATCGCCCTCTCCTCCCTCGCCAAGGCGGCGACGCCCGAGCGCCTGCGCCGCAACGCGGTGAGCGATCACGTCATCACCCCGCCCGCCGTCCGGGACATCAAGAAGCGATGAGCCGGACACAATGAGCGATGGCACGAAACGGCTGGTGGTCGGCCCCTTCAACCGCGTGGAGGGCGACCTGGAGGTGCGCCTCGACGTGGCGGACGGGGCCGTGAAGCAGGCCTTCGTCTCCTCGCCCTTGTTCCGCGGCTTCGAGCGCATTCTGGAGGGTCGCGATCCGCGCGACGCCCTCGTCATCGCGCCGCGCATCTGCGGCATCTGCTCGGTGTCGCAATCCCATGCGGCGGCGCTGGCGCTGGCGGCCTTGGAAGGCGTGGTGCCCACCGACAACGGGCGCGTCGCCACCAACCTCATCCTCGCCACCGAGAATGTGGCCGACCACCTCACCCATTACCACGTCTTCTTCATGCCGGACTTCGCCCGTGCGGCCTATGCCGACCGGCCGTGGTTTGCGGAGGCCGAGCGGCGGTTCAAGGCGGCGCAGGGGGTGAGCGTGCGCGACGCCCTCGCCACCCGCACGACACTGCTCCACGTGATGGGCCTGCTTGCCGGCCGCTGGCCCCACACGCTGGCGCTCCAGCCCGGCGGCGTCGCCAAGGGGGCGGACGCGCGGGACAAGATGCGGCTGCTGGCCACCCTCGGCGCGGTGCGCGCAGATCTTGAGGCCCGGCTCTACGGCGCACCGCTGGAGCGCGTCGCCGCGCTGGCCGACGCCGAAGAGCTGGACGTCTGGCGCCGCTCCGGGCCGGACGGCGATTTCCGCCTGTTCCTCACCATCGCCGAAGACCTCGACCTCGCCGCGCTGGGCCGGGCCGATGACCGCTTCCTCTCCTACGGGGCCTATCCGCAGGAGGAGGGCCGGCTCTATGCGGGCGGCACCTTCGTGGCGGGACGTTTGGGGACGGTCGATCCCGGCGCCATCGCCGAGGATCATTCCTTCGCCCGCATGGAGGGGCGGGAGGCCCCGCATCCTCCCTTCGAGGGCTCGACCTTTCCCGATGGCGGGGACGAGACCGGATACACGTGGTGCAAGGCCCCGCGCCTCGCCGGCCTGCCCTTCGAGACCGGCGCCTTCGCCCGGCAGGTCATCGCCGGCCAGCCCCTCGCCCGCGACCTCGCCACGAAGGAAGGCGCGAACGTGCGCGAACGCGTGGTCGGCCGCCTGATCGAGACCGCGCGCACGCTCATCGCCATGGAAGGCTGGGTGCGGGCGTTGAGGCCGGGCGAACCGTGGTGCGCGCAGGGCGCCATGCCGCAGGCGGGCCGCAGCTTCGGCCTCACGGAGGCGGCGCGGGGGGCGCTCGGCCACTGGATGGTGGTGGAGCGCGGCCGCATCGCCCGCTACCAGATCATCGCCCCGACCACCTGGAACTTCTCCCCCCGCGACACCTCCGGGCAGCCAGGACCGCTGGAGACGGCGCTGGTCGGCGCCCCGGTGCGGCAGGGGGAAAAGACGCCGCTTTCCGTGCAGCACATCGTGCGCTCGTTCGATCCGTGCATGGTCTGCACGGTGCATTGAGCGGCCATGGGCGCGGGCGAAATGGACGGGTTCGCGGGCGAGATCATCGAGATTTCCGGCATCGTGCAAGGCGTGGGCTTCCGGCCCTTCGTCTATCGCCTCGCCCTGCGCCTCGGTCTCGACGGTACGGTGTCCAATGCCGGCGGGCGGGTGCTGATCCATGTGGGTGGGCCGCCAGCCGCCCTCGAGGCCTTCGCCGCCGCCCTTACGGCAGAGGCGCCGCCGCTGGCGCGCATCGAGCGGGTGCAGCGCCACCCGGCCGCCTTGCCCGAGCCCGGATTCCGCATCATCGAGAGCGGCGCGGGCACGGTCTCCATCGGCGTGGTGCCGGATGTGGCGACCTGCCCGGCTTGCCTTGCCGAGATCGCCGATCCGAAGGCCCGGCGGCACCGCTACGCCTTCACCAATTGCACGGACTGCGGCCCGCGCTTCTCCATCGTCGCCGGCCTGCCCTATGACCGCCCCGCGACCACCATGGCCGGCTTTGCCATGTGCGCCGCCTGCCGCGCGGAATACGAAAACCCCGCCGACCGGCGCTTCCACGCCCAGCCCATCGCCTGCCCGGCCTGCGGCCCGCGCCTGTGGCTGGAGCGGGAGGGGGCGGAGATCGCGTCGTCCGATCCGATCCGCGATGCGGCCGAACTTCTGCGCGCCGCCCATATCCTCGCGATCAAGGGCATCGGCGGCTTCCACATCGCCTGTGACGCGACGAACGACGAGGCCGTCGCCACCCTGCGCGACCGCAAGCACCGCCCCACCAAGCCGCTGGCGGTGATGGCGGATATTGCCTCTGCGCATCGCCTTTGCGTGATTTCGCCAGAAGAGGAGGCGGCGCTGCTCGCCCCCGCCGCGCCAATCCTCCTTCTGCCGATGCGACCGGACGCGGACCTCGCCCGTGGGATTGCGCCGGGCCAAAGTCATCTCGGCCTCATGCTCGCCTATACCCCACTGCACCATCTGCTGATGGAGGCGGTCGGCCGCCCCCTGGTGATGACCTCCGGCAACCGCTCCAGCGAGCCGCAGATCTTCAGGGATGAGGAAGCCCGAACCGGCCTCGCCGGCATCGTGGACGGCTTCCTCATGCACGACCGCCCCATCGCCCGCCGGCTGGATGACAGCGTAGCGCGCCACGCCGCCGGGGGTCTCCGCGTGATGCGGCGGGGGCGCGGCCTCGCGCCCCTCCCCCTCGCTTTGCCGGAGGATTTCGCCGACGCCCCGCTGGTGCTCGCCATGGGCGGCGAACTGAAGAGCGCGCTCTGCCTCACCCACGGCGCCCGTGCCCTCCTCTCCCATCATCTGGGCGACCTCGACGAGCCGGCCACGGGCGACGCCTTCGAGACGGCGCTGGCCGATTATGCCGCTCTCTTCGCCCATGTGCCGCAGGTGATCACGGCGGACCTCCACCCGGACTACCGCGCCAGCCGCCTCGCCGCCGCCCTCGCCGAGGCGCGCGGGCTCAAGCTGGAAACTGTGCAGCATCATCACGCCCACATCGCCGCCGCCATGGCCGAAAACGGCTGGCGGCGGGCGGACGGCAAGGTGGTGGGCATCGCCCTCGACGGGCTGGG
>JAYSCE010000474.1:0-3523 GCA_041915035.1 Xanthobacter sp. | reverse complement strand
CGCCGCGCTGGAAGCCGCCCACGGCACCCTCACCGGTGATGCCCGTGCCCAGGCCGAGGCCCTGAAGGCCCGCGAGGAGGCGCTGTCCTCCGCCCGCGCTCGCATCACCGCTCTGGAAGCGGATGTGGCGAGCCTGAGCGCCCGCCTGTCCGACACGGCCCACCGGCTCGAGGAGACCACCGCGACGCTCGAAGCCGAGCGCGCGGCCACCCTCGAAGCCCGCGCCATCGCCGCGCAGGCCGCCACAGAGCTTTCGACCGATCTCACCGAGACCCAAGAGGCCCTTGCGCTGAAGGTGGCGGAGAGCGAGGCACGGGCGCAGGCCATCGCAGCGCTCGAAGCCGAGCGCGACCGCCTGTCCCAGGCCCTGGCCATCGCAGAGAGCGACCTCGACGCCAATCGCGCCGTCGTCCACGCCTTCGAGCAGCGCCGCGCCAGCGAATTCGGCGCGGCCGAAGCCGAGAACCGGCGGCTGGAGGATGCCCTGCGCATGCTCAAGGCCGACCATTCGTTGATGGAAGAGGCGGTGCAGCGCCGTCGCGACGATGGCAGCGCACCGGTTTCGCCGGCCGGTGCGGCGGCTGTGTCCGCCCCGGCGGACGACGCCATCCTGCGCGAGAGCATGACCGACCTCGCCGCGCGTCTCGCCGTCCTCACCGCCCGGCTGGAGGGCGATGGCTCGCCCATCCGCCAGGCTGTGGCCGATGGGACCGGTGGCGACCTTGCCGCCCGCATCCGCGCTCTGCTGGAGCAGGCCGACGCCAGCGCCAGTGACGAAGAGCCGTTATCCGGTGACGGCACCGCGACCGAAGCCGAAGTTCAGCCCGCCCAAGGGACTGTCCGCCGCAGCCGCAAGGCGTCCCGCAGCCGGGCCGCGGTTTGAGGCGTCCGGTTTCGCGCGCCGGCGTGCGAAAGTCCGGAGAGGACGCATGAGCGATCCAGATTCCCCCGCGGCCCGCATCGACGCGAAGATTGCGGGGCTGAAGGACTGGCGCGGTGCCGTGCTGGCCCGCGTGCGCGCCCTGATCCATGAGGCCGATCCCCAGGTGACCGAGGCGGTGAAGTGGGTGAAGCCCACCAACCCCTCCGGCGTGCCCACATGGGAACACGCTGGCCTCCTCTGCACGGGCGAAGTCTACAAAAGCTATGTGAAGCTCACCTTCGCCCAGGGGGCGGTGCTCGATGACCCGAGCGGGCTCTTCAATGCCGGCCTCGGCGGCGGCACCCGCCGCGCCATCGACATTCACCAGGGCGAAGAGGTGGATGCCGACGCGTTCAAGGCGCTCGTGCAGGCGGCCGTGGCCCTCAACCTTGCCCGGCAGGCAACGAAACGGAGGTAGCGTTCTATCGCGACGCCAGCGTTAACTCGTCGAGGCGCGCCCGCATGGAGCGCGGCAGTTCGGGGAAGCGGGAGGGCTCGACGAAATCCGCCGTCCGGTAGGGCGGTCCCTTGGTCTTTCCGGTGAAGACGCGGGTGCCCTCGGCGGTCATCACCACATCGCCGCGCTTGAGGGTGGGGTCCTCCATTACGTCCACATGGGTCAGGCCCCCCACCTTGCCGTTGCAGGTGCAGCCCTCCACCAGGCGTTGGCGGTAGACGTAGGCATTGGGCAATTCGGAATATGGCTTTCCCTCGCGCGTGACGGCGCCATCGATGCCGCGCGCGGGATCGGAGGTGCTGACGACCGTCATCTTCGCCGCCGGGCAGAAGGCCGCGCACTGGGCTAGATCGCTTTTCTCCGCCCCCGCGCGGCCGGGAAGGGGAAAATAACGCCCGTCGCAGGTGCGCACACAGAAGCCGTGGCCGCCGCCACTGTAGCTGGGCGCACCGTCCAACCCGCGCGGCGTGACGAGAATGCGCGGCTGTTCGCTCGATCGGTAGGACGGGCGCCCGCCGAACAAGGCCGAGAAAAAGTCCGTAAGGGGCGATCCGCCATGCGACGGAAACAACCCGCGCGACTGCGCTTTGGCCTCGCCGCCAAGGGGCGCGAGCGAAAGGGCGAGGCCCAGGGCGAAGGCCGCAATCAACGCAAGGAGCCCCTCGCCGACGCCGCGTCCCGATGGCGGCTCCCCCCTGCCAGCCTTCTCGGCCTGCCGCGCACCCAGCCCCGATCGTTGTGCCATCTTCCACCCCGTTCCACGCATCTGGGCGCGTGGTTGCGGCCACACGCCGTCTCCAGGCTGCTGCAGGCCAAAGACCTGCTCAGGCCGACGACGCCTGCGGCGACCCAATCGTTCCACCGCAACGCCAATCAAGACAGAAGACGTGCAGGCCGAAGGCGGTCGCAGCGAGTTCGGCGCTCGCAGCGCCTGACGAGACCCCGGGGCATGGGGATCAGGACGCGCGATATCGCCACGAAGCCTGTAGCGCAAGCCACAGCCAAGCTTGAGGCCGATAATATCTCAGGCGAAAGCGGATACGCCGTGAACAGGCGGCCGCGGCGTTTCGGCCGGTCGCTCGTGCGGCTGCGTAAGGACCGCAAGAGTGGGCGTCGCAACCAGCAGGGTAGCGAACAGCATCACGACCACGGAAATCAGAACGGACCCATTGGCTACGCGGGGCATCGCGGGACTCCCTCTCCCCGATTCCGGCTGATGGTCCGCCGCACCATCGCCATCCCTAATATAACCTTAATTCATGGAGGACGGTTCCTGTGCTTAAGGTCACGTTCGCGAGAGGAGGGGTTGTGCGACTCAGCAGATGCACCTTCCGCCTACCACCGCCGCCGGCAGCGATGTTTCCCATTTTGCGCCGTGGCAGTGGATGACCTTCGCCAGCGCTGCGGTGCGGCAACGAAGCCGCCTTGCGCGTCACCGCCCGCCGCACTGATATGGCGGCATGATAGACAAGCTCGAATACCTGATCGCACTTGCGCGTGAACGCCACTTCGGCCGGGCGGCCGAGGCCTGCGGCGTCACCCAGCCGACCCTCTCCGCCGGGATCAAGCAGCTGGAGGACACTCTGGGGGTGCTGCTGGTGCAGCGCGGCTCCCGTTTCATGGGCTTCACCCCCGAGGGCGAACGCACGCTGGAATGGGCGCGGCGCATCGTGGCCGACAGCCGCGCCATGCGTCAGGACATCGATGCGCTGAAGCGCGGCCTCGCCGGGCCGCTCCGCATCGCCGCCATTCCCACGGCCCTGCCCATGGTGGCGGCGCTGACGACCCCGTTCCGCGCCCGCCATCCGGACGTGCGCTTCACGGTGATCTCGCGCACCTCCATCGAGATTCTGAACCACCTTGAAAATCTAGAGATCGACGCGGGCCTCACCTATCTGGACAACGAGCCGCTCGGCCGGGTGAACACGGTGCCGCTCTATCGCGAGCGCTATCGCCTCGTCACCGCCGCCGACGCCAAGTATGGGGACCGGGAGAGCGTGACCTGGGCGGAAGTGGCCGAGCTGCAGCTCGCCCTCCTCACCCCGGACATGCAGAACCGGCGCATCGTCGACAATCTCCTCGCCGCCGCCGGCGCCAGCCACAAGCCGACGCTCGAATCCAATTCCATGATCGTGCTGTTCACC
>JAYSCE010000473.1:0-3537 GCA_041915035.1 Xanthobacter sp. | reverse complement strand
AATGCTACATGGGCAACACCTTCGGTCGCATCCCCACCCCCTCCACGGGGGCGATGCTGGAAGCGTTCGAGATGGTGGCGCCCACCGGCAAGCGCATCTCGCTGCATGCCGAGACCAATTCCGTGATGGAGCGGCGCCAGAAGCGCCTGACCGAGAGTGGCCGCAACGATCCGCTCGCCCATCTCGCCTCCCGCCCCGCCGTGGTGGCGGTGGAAGCGGTCGCCCGGGCCGCCATCCTCGCCGAATGGACCGGCGCGCGCATCCACATCCTGCACATCTCGTCTGCCGCCGAACTCGGGCCCCTGCGCGACGCCAAGGCGCGCGGCGTGGACATCACCGGCGAGACCTGCCCGCACTATCTGATGCTGGGCGAGGCCGATTACGCCCGCTGTCGCGGCATCATCCGCGTCAACCCGCCGGTGCGGGAGAGCGTGAACAACGAACCGCTCTGGGCCGGCCTCCTCGACGGCACCATCGACATGATCGCCACCGACCACGCCCCGCACACGCCGGAGGAGAAGACCCGCGCCGACATCTGGAGCGTGGATTGCGGCTTCCCCGGCGTCGAAACCCAGATGCCGCTCATGCTCACCGAGGTGGCGGCCGGCCGTTACGACATCCGCGACTATGTGCGCTGGAGCGCGGTGAACCCGGCCAAGGTGTGGGGCCTCTATCCGAGGAAGGGTGCCATCCTGCCCGGCGCCGACGCGGACCTCGCCTTCGTGGACCTGAACCACGCCTGGACGCTGCGCGACGCCGATCTCCAGTCCCGCTCCAAGATCTCGCCGTGGGACGGACGGGGCGTGGTCGGGCTGCCGCGCCATACCATGGTGCGCGGTCGCTTCGTGATGAAGGACCGCACGCTGGTGGCGGACACGAAGGGCCACGGCCGCTCGGTCCACGCCATCCAGCAGATGCCGGAGGCAAAGCCGCTGCACACGGACGAGACCCTGGCGGCGGTCATCGCCCACCGGCCGGAGGCGGCGGCATGAACGAGGACGCCCCGCCCTTCGTCCATCTCCAGGACGTGCGCCTCAACTACGGCCACGGCGAGCGCACCGTGGAGGCGCTCGGCACGACCAACCTCAAGGTCGGCAAGGGCGATTTCGTCGCCCTCGTCGGCCCCTCCGGCTGCGGCAAGTCAACGATCCTGAAGCTGGTGACGGGGCTCATCCCCGCCTCCGCCGGCTGGGTGTTCGTGGCCCAGCGCGAGGTCGGCGCGGAGCAGGTGCGGGTGGGCATGGCCTTCCAGAACCCGACGCTGCTGCCGTGGCTCACCATCCGGCAGAACGTGATGCTGCCGCTGAAGATCGTGCCCCCCTTCCGCCAGCAATACCGCGCCAAGAAGAAGACCGAGTTCCGCGACCGCGCCGACGCGCTGCTCGCGCAGGTGGGCCTCTCCGGCTTCGGCGACAAGTTTCCCTGGCAGCTTTCCGGCGGCATGCTCCAGCGCGCCTCTCTGTGTCGCGCACTCATTCACGATCCGCAACTGCTGATGCTCGACGAGCCCTTCGGCGCCCTCGACCAGTTCACCCGCGAGGAATTGTGGGCCATCCTCCAGGATCTCTGGCTGACGCGGCGGCCGACCGTTCTGCTTGTCACCCATGATCTCAAGGAAGCCGGCTACCTCGCCAACCGGGTGTGCGTGATGCGCGCCCGGCCGGGTCGCATCGTCGAGGATTGCGCAGTGGACTTCGCCCGCCCACGCACCATCGAGATGACCTACGAACCGGGCTTCGTCTCCCTCACCCAGCGCCTGCGCGAACTCATCGTCTCGGCCCGCGCGCCCGACGCCGCAGTGGAGAGCGCCGCATGACCTACGCCCTGCGCCGCCGCCTGAATTCCGCTGCCGTCATCATCGGCTTCTTCGTCGTCTGGGAACTCGCGTGCGTGATCTTCCACATCAAGGAGATCGTGCTGCCGCGCCCCAGCCAGGTATTCACCACCCTGTGGCTGCAGGCTCCTGCCATCTGGCCGCACACGGTGCAGACGCTCTACACCACGCTGGTGGGCTTCGCCCTCGGCATCGTCTCCGGCGTGCTGCTCGGTGTGCTCATCGGCTCCTCGCGGCTCGCCTATGACACGGGCTATCCGCTGCTGATCGGCTTCTCCTCCATCCCGAAGGTGGCGGTTGTGCCGATCTTCGTCCTGTGGTTCGGCGCAGGCACGGTGCCGGCGGTGCTGACCGCCATGATCATGAGCCTCTTCCCCATCGTGGTGAACGTCGCCACCGGCCTTGCCACCACGGAGCCGGAGCTGGAAGACGTGATGAAAGCGCTGCGCGCCACGAAGCTCGACATCCTGTTCAATGTCGGCCTGCCCCGCGCCATGCCCTACTTCTTCGCCTCCCTGAAGGTGTCCGTGACGCTCGCCTTCGTCGGCACGGTGATCGCCGAGACGGTGGCCTCGAACCAGGGTATCGGCAACCTCATGATGATCGCCTCCTCCTCCTTCGATGTGCCCCTCGGTAATCGGCTGGGCACGGCGCAAGGACGGGGCGGAATTCGCTTGAGACACGCCATGCCCACTGCCAAGGTCCACCGCATCCCCACGGCGAGCCCCGACGACGTGTCCGGACTTGCCGCCGCCATCGCCTCCGGCGCCATCCGGCCCGAGGGCATCCTCGCCATCTTCGGAAAGACCGAGGGCAACGGCTGCGTCAACGACTTCTCCCGCGGCGTCGCGGTCGCCGCCTTGCAGACGCTGCTGCGCTCGCATCTCGGTGCTGCGGCGGATGAGGTGTGCCTTGTCATGTCGGGCGGCACCGAGGGGGGGATGTCGCCGCATCTTCTCGTCTTCGAGGTGGCCGAAACCCAGCTTGGTGGGGCCTCTCCTGCCCTCGCCGTGGGCCGGGCGCACACGAGCGACCTCCCCGCCGAACAGCTCGGCCGGATGGGCCAGGTTCATTCGGTGGCGGAAGGCGTGCGCCGGGCCATGGAAGAAGCCGGCATCAGCGACGCCGGCGACGTGCACTTCGTGCAGGTGAAGTGCCCGCTCCTCACCGCCGCCCGCGTGCGCGAGGCCGAGGCGCGGGGCGCGACCACGGCGACCTCGGACACGCTGAAATCCATGGGCCTCTCGCGAGGTGCCAGCGCCCTTGGGATCGCGCTGGCGCTGGGGGAGATTGCGGAGGACGCGCTTGCCGATGCCGCGATCTGCGCGGACTACGGCCTGTGGTCCGCTCGCGCGAGCTGTTCCAGCGGCATTGAGCTTATGGGCCACGAGATCGTCGTTCTCGGCATGTCGACCAGCTGGAGCGGCCCGCTCGGCATCACCCATGCCGTGATGGCGGATGCCATCGATGTCGCGCCGGTCCGGCACGCCATCGCCAGCCTGGGCGGCGCGCCGGGGGAAGAGACCATCGTGCTCGCCAAAGCCGAAGCGAGCCGCAGCGGCCTCATCCGCGGCAAGCGCCATACCATGCTGGATGACAGCGACATCTCCTCCACCCGCCACGCCCGCGCCTTCGTCGCCGGCGCCCTCGCTGGCGTGATCGGCCATACGGAGATCTACGTCTCCGGCGGCGCCGAACATCAG